>NZ_DALZOJ010000033.1:0-2637 GCF_032004885.1 Moraxella sp. CTOTU47579 | reverse complement strand
GCCATGCGATTAATGCAACCCTTCCATACGTTGACGAATCAAATTTTTGACTATGTCAATCTTCCTCATGGTTTGACTCATACCACCGATTTGAACCAAACCGATAATAAACTTGATGCGCTTATTAGGCCAGCTGGGGGTTGGGGTGCGTTGATAGCCGTGCAAGGTAATATGCGAAAGCAGCAGGCATTGACCCGTGCGCCAATCACATTATTAGACCTAAATCAGCCATTTGGCACTAAGTGCCCAAGTTGTGCATTTCCAAACGGCAAAAAAAAGCCCATTAATTTTTGTGAAAATGGGGCTAAAGCAACGGCATTTGAAACCACCAAAAAAACCGTGACGGCTGATTTTTTTGCCAAATATACCGTCACTGAACTGCTCGCGCAAAGTGATTATTTCTTGGAAAACCAAGGACGCTTGACTGAGCCTATGCAGTACAATGCGGCGACTGATAAGTACGAACCCATCGAATGGGAAGCTGCTTATCAGTTGATTGCCAGTCATCTCAATCGATTGGATGACCCGAATGAAGCTGTCTTTTATACCTCTGGTCGAGCCAGTAATGAAGCGTCGTTTTTGTATCAGTTATTTACCAAATGCTATGGCACGAACAATATGCCAGATTGCTCCAATATGTGCCATGAAGCAAGCAGTGTGGGGTTAAAAGATAGTATCGGCTTAGGTAAAGCAACCATCGTAATGGATGACTTTGAGCATTGTGACAGCGTGTGGAGTTTTGGGCATAATCCAGGTACCAATCACCCACGTATGCTAGAAACATTGGCAAATGTCGCTGAGCGTGGTGGCAAAATCATTGTGATTAATCCGCTTAAAGAGCGGGGACTTACGCGTTTTCAAGATCCAAAACGCCCAAGCCAAATGCTGACAAATGGTAGCACGCCACTTAGTCACTATTTTTTCCAGCTAAACATTGGCTCAGACTATGCGTTAATGACGGGCATACTCAAGCATTTAGATAATTGGGATCGCGAGGCACGGGATAACGGTAAAGCCGCTATTTTTGATCATGACTTTATTCAAGCCCAGACCGTAGGCTTTGATGAAATGATTGCAGGGGTAAGGGCGACCGATTGGCAAACCATTTATCATATTACAGGGTTAGACGCGCAGCAAATTGAGCAACTAGCCCAGCTTTATCGAGAGAGTAAACGTCCTATTTTAACATGGTGTATGGGCATCACCCAGCATCGTCATGGTACGGACAATGTGCATATGTTGGCAAATTTAGCCTTGGTTATGGGGCATATTGGCAAGACAGGGACGGGACTTGCGCCGATTCGTGGGCATAGTAATGTTCAAGGTAACCGTACCATGGGTGTATGGGACAAGCCTTCAGATAAGCTACTTGATCAAATCGACAAAGTTTTTGGCATTAAGTCCCCTAGAGCGCATGGCTATAACGTTGTAGAGACCCTTGAAGCCATGCAACAAGGCAAGGTTAAAGTATTTATGAGCCTAGCGGGCAATTTTGCAGTGGCAACCCCCGATAAAGCACGTACAGAAGCGGGTATTCGCGGCTGTGAGTTAACGGTACAGATACAGACCAAGCTCAATCGTAGCCACTTGATTCATGGTAAAGAAGCCATTATTTTACCTTGTTTAGGACGAACTGAAATTGATAAGCAAGGCGACAATAACCAATACATTAGTATTGAAGATTCCATGTGTAATGTGGTGTTGTCACAAGGAGCGCGTCAGCCTGTTTCACATAAATTGCGCGCTGAAACTGAGATTATCGCAAGTATCGCTGCGGCTACACTTAGGCATAGCCCGATTCGTTGGGCTTGGTATGTAGAAGATTACGACCGAATTCGTAATGACATTGCTAAAGCCATTGAAGGCTTTGATAACTTTAACCAAAAAGTCTATACCAAACAAGGCTTTCATCTACCGCATCCTGCCAACCGTTATGAATGGCAGACCCAATCTGGTAAAGCCACCTTTTTCTTTACACCGTTAACCGAGATTTATGCAGATAAATTGACGGCTCAGCCCGATGATTTATTAACACTAACCAGTATCCGTTCTCATGACCAATTCAATACCACCATTTATGGGTTGGATGACCGCTATCGCAACGTTTTTGACACGCGGCAAGTAATTTTTATGAATGCTGATGATGCTGATAGATTGGATTTAAAAGCAGGTGATAAGGTGATTATCCAAAGTGAATACGGCGATGGTATTGAGCGAAAAGTCACAGGCTTTCAAGTCATTTTGTATGATATCCCTAAAGGCAATCTAGCCATGTACTACCCTGAAGCCAATCCACTGATTGCGATGACAGATTTTGATAAAAAATCAGGCATGCCTGCCTTTAAAACCGTGTCGGTTAGACTGAGAAAATGTGCTTAATGATCATAGGGTTGCTTAAAAAACCCTATGGATGATTGTTAAATGTAAAAGTATCATTAAATAAAAAAGTATCATTGAATAAAAAAGTGATGATTGAAAAAACAGGCTGAAAAATTGAATATTTACGCGTTTTTTAAGATGAGTAATAAACTTACTGTCGAAAATTAAACCCATAAATAAATGTTATAGATTTTCTTTAAATGTTAATTCAACAAAAACACCTGTTATTGTTGAATAAATCAGGATGAGCAATTTTAA
>NZ_DALZOJ010000032.1:0-4011 GCF_032004885.1 Moraxella sp. CTOTU47579 | reverse complement strand
TGATGCCTCATCAAGTTTAACATCATCTTTAGTGATTGGCGTTGTTTCAATCACTTGTTCTGGTACGAATCGTACTTGCAGTTTAGCTTGTGGGCGACTTGGAAAGCGAGCCTTAGATAATGCAATAATTTTTTGTTCCATTAAATGGATATCGCTATATTTCGGTGGCGTTAAACCTTGTAATAATACGCGAATAAGGTAAGGTTTAGACGTATCAGTAGGCGATTTTTTAGGGGTTTTATCTGCCACATCATAGCTAATGCTAACTACATAATTTGGCTGATTTGCAATGGATTGTTTAACAATTTTATTGACGGCTGCTTCATAACTTTGTTGTTTAAGTTTTTGCTGAAAATTCAGGGTTAAATAAATACTAATCCCGATTAACAGTACTAAGGATACGGCATTGCGACGTATAAATAGCAAGCTTTGCTGCCATTTAGAATCCTTAACTTTTTCATCTTCTGCAGCATCCGTATCAAGCCTTCGAAACCCTGCAACCCAGAGCACAAGGGCATTGGTAAACTGAATCGCTAAGATATTGGTTAGCGTGAGAATCAATGCCCCTAATGCCAAATCGTATTTACCATTTGCTAACAATATGCCGCTAGCGGTCAGCGGTGGCACCAAAGCGGTTGCCACTGCTACTCCTACTACGGCAACAGATAAATTGCGAGAAATCATGGCATACGCGCCGGCAGTTCCGCCTGCGAGTGCTACCATCACATCCATAGTATTGGGGGCGGTACGGGCGATGATTTCTTGGCTTTGTGACTGTTCTGGGTAAAGCCAACCCAATATCATACCAATCGCATATATCAGCACACCGCCTGAAAATAACGTCAGTAAGGATTTTTTGAGTAAGGCAAAACGCGCATCGATAATGGCTAGCGCAATACCGCTGATAGGACCAATTAGCATCGCAACCAGCATTGCACCAATCACAACCGCTGGGGAATTTGCTAATAAGCCAAATCCAGCAATAATCGCTGCTAATCCATTGAGCAAATAAAAACTACGAGTCGGCAAAGCACCTGATTCAATGTCGATGCGCACCTGCCGGTAATCAATGGTTTGCTCGCTATTCTTTTTAGCGAGATATTGTTTAAACGCTTCGTATTGGGTTTCTTGTTGTGCTTCTAATTGTTTTTGGGTGGCTTGATGGATATTTTTATCGACAGATTCAGGGGTGATATTAGTTATTGCAGCGTTTGAGGAATCGACAGCATGGATTTGCTTATTGGTAGTCGAGTCAGTTTCTGTGGTCGAATTTTTATCAGTTTCGTCCTCATTTTCATTGGCATTGCTGCTAAGCTGCTCATTCACTGCTTGGGCAACAGCTTCAATGGTGTCTTCATCAAAGCCTTGCTCGGTCAAGTTTTCGATATCTTCTTGTGTCAGTGCAAGGTTATCAGTTACTTCTACCGGTGTCGTGCGGCGAGCGATTGAGGTCTTACGCAAGCTAGAAGATAGATTGAACGGGTTATAATGATCTTTTATTTTGGTAAACGTTAATGTGCTTAAATCCATCATAATAATTTTACTTGATTAAAGGACAAGGTTAGTTTTTTATATCTGAACTATTTTCTATTTTTACCAATAATGGATGGTTGGTATCCAATGTAGTAACCGGAAAAGGAATGGATATATTCGCTTCTTCCAATGCCTCCTTAACCAAAATAATAACTTCATTGATAGAAGCTACTCGATTAGTCTGTGTACCATCATCGATAAACCAACGCACCCTTAAAACCACGCTGCTATCTGCTAATGCTGTAGCAATTACAGACGGTTCTGCCAGTTTCGAGACCGTTGGCGCTGCCTTTAACACACTTAAAATCACTCGTTGAGCATCAATGATGTTGTTTTCATACCCGATGCCTACATCGAATTCTAGACGGCGTTGTGAATAGGCAGTATTGACGGTCATGGTACTGGTATAAAGTTGAGAATTAGGAATTACGACTTTTCTGCCGTCATAGGTGCGGATTGTGGTTGCACGTATTTGAATATCTTCGACCGTGCCTTCAAAATTGCCCGAAATAATTTGGTCGCCAATACGAAATGGCTCTGATAATAATAACAATATGCCTGATAATAGATTTTGGAAGATGTCTTTAAAAGCAAAACCAATCGCAACCGACCCTATCCCTAATGCACTAATGAGTTTACCCGGTGTGAAGCTTGGTACAGCGATAATCATGGCGACCATAAAGCCTAAAAATAAAATAAGTGCACTACCCACCCGCCTAAAGACTGTAACTAAATTTTGATGGTGTTTACGACTCCCTAGTATTCTAGTGACCGCTTTTTTAAAAAAAATCGACAACACCCAAAATATTACAAACACAAGTGAAGCAACTATCAAATATGGAATGCGGCTTATCATCTGCTGCAATAGATGATTCGCTGATGTCATAATGGTTTGGTATTCATTCACCTTGTCGCCCAGCATATCCGCTTGGCTCACCATACTGACATAGGCAGGCAAATAATCAATAAAAAATAGGATTAATTCAAACATATCGATACCTTTAAAGCACCTTTAGCTGACTGGCTGTCACACTTTTTGCCACTCGGCCAATCGTTAGACCTTGAATTAAAATGGAAAATACCACAATCGCATAAGTCAACGTTAATAACAAATCTCGCTCGGCACCGGCAGGTAATTGTAATACTAATGCCACTGAAATACCGCCTCGCAGTCCACCCCAAGTCAATACTTTCCAAGCACCTTTGGGCAAACCTAAATATTTTTGTAGATTAAACGTTACACCGCCAACAACCATCAAACGAGCGAGTAAACCAATCGCTACCGCTAATATCGCCGCTATTAGCAAATTGCTATTCAAACTCACCATCACAATTTCAAGACCAATCAATACAAACAAAATGGCGTTTAAAATCTCATCAACGAGTTCCCAAAACAAATCCACATAGTGACGAGTATTATCGCTCATGGCATAGCTTCGCCCTTGATTGCCGACCATTAAACCCACGACAACCATCGCAAGTGGTGCTGATAAATGCCAGTGGCTGGCCAACGCATAACCGCCTAATACCCCAGCCAAGGTTAATAACACCTCTTCTTGATACGAATCAATGCTTTTTAACAAATAATACAGCACGGCACCTAGTAACAAGCCAAATGAAATACCGCCGCCTGCTTCAATTAACAATAAATGCCCAATATGCCCTGCTGTTGGTATCTCGCCGCTTGTCAGTACGCCAAGTAGCAACATAAAAATCACCACCCCAACCCCATCATTAAATAATGACTCGCCCGAAATTACGGTGTTAAGGCTTTTAGGGGCATTAGCATTGGCTAAAATCCCCATAACAGCAATCGGGTCGGTTGGTGAAATGAGCGCCCCAAACAATAAACACCAGATAAAACCAAGGTTAAACCCTAGCCATTGTAAGGCGACATACGTCAGTCCTGCGACAATAAAGGTTGATACCACCGTACCTACCACAGCAAGCAAGGCTATAGGCAGCTTATAGCGTCGTAAATCTTGCAAGTTGATATGCAATGCACCAGCAAATAACAACATGGAGAGCATCCCATCCATGAGTATTTCAGTGAAATCAAGCTGACCGACCAGCATTTTTTCATAATCAATCAGTGTATCAAACCCTAAGGCATTGAGAACAATCGCAATAAGTGACAGCAGCAGTGAGATGACCATCACACCGATGGTAGTCGGTAGACCGATAAAGCGATGATTGATATAAGCAAGTAAGGCAGTCAAGGTCAAGAAAATAGCAGCAATGTCAAAAGCATTCATGCGTCTGATCTCAAAATAAAATTTGTATCAGTGTAGCGAAAACTAATGCATAATTCAGCTAAAATCGCAATAAGGGTGTTGATGTGAATTACTTAGGGTTCAATCTTAGACAAGCATCGGCTCTTTGTCTTTAACCTGGGGTCAGCACAGAAAACGGAGAAATAGGGATTTAACGACTTTTGTCGAGTATTTTTAAGTATCCTTTAATTGTCTAAAAAACCAG
>NZ_DALZOJ010000031.1:0-7997 GCF_032004885.1 Moraxella sp. CTOTU47579 | reverse complement strand
TTTAACGACTTTTGTCGAGTATTTTTAAGTATCCTTTAATTGTCTAAAAAACCAGCGTTTTTTAGACAAATATAAACTACCTTAAGAAACTCGTCTAAATTCCTTAGTATGCTATTTTACACGAATTAAGTACTGAACCCGCTTAAGATAAAAATATATCGAATTTATTGTCGACAAATTTGAATCAAGCCTCATTGCTTACCCCTTGCCATATTCCATTTTCTAAAAAATCATATTTTGGATCAAAGTATCTTACATTCTTGTAACTCTCCCCTAAAATAAAACAGCTCAAACGTAGAGTTTCTTATAAACTAAAGATAAGGAGTTTTAGCATGAGCAAACGAATGACAGAAAGCCAGATCGTAGCGATATTAAAAGAAGCCGATGCGGGTGTACCCGTCAAAGAACTATGTCGTCAGCATGGCATAGCGAGCTCGACGTTTTACAAGTGGAAAGCCAAATACGGTGGCATGGAAGCATCCGATGTCAGACGACTAAAAGAGCTTGAAGAAGAAAACCGCAGGCTCAAGCAAATGTATGCTGACTTAAGCCTAAAATCGCAGCTACAGGCAGAAATCATAAAAAAACTGTAGTGCCTGTAGGACAGCGAAAAGGCTGGGCGCAACAACTACAGGCACAGCATAATATTAGTATCGTGGTTAGCTGTCAGATCGTCGGCATTAGCCGTACTGCTTACTACTATGAGCCTAAACTTATCGATGACGACGCCATTGTTGATAAGCTTACCGAGCTCACTGACAAGCATACCCGCTGGGGATTTCCAAAGTGCTATAAGCGGCTACGTAAACTCGGGTATGTCTGGAACCATAAGCGCGTATATCGGGTCTATACAGCGATGAAACTCAATCTGCGTCGCAAAGCCAAACAGCGACTGCCTACACGTGCTCCCGAGCCACTGACAGTGCCAAACAGCTTAGGGCATACTTGGCCAATGGATTTCATGAGTGACAAGCTGCATAACAATAGCCGCTTTCGCACCTTTAACGTAATTGATGACTATAACCGTGAACTATTAGGCATTGATATTGGTACCAGCATCCCGTCACTACGAGTGATTCGCTATTTAGATCAGTTAGCCGAGTGGCATGGCTATCCCAACAAGATTCGTGTTGATAATGGCATTGAGTTTACCTCAACTATTTTCACAGATTGGGCGGCGGCTCACAATATCTCGGTTGATTACATTAAGCCTGGCTGCGTACCAAAATGCGTATATTGAACGATTCAATCGTAGCTATCGAAATGAGGTGTTAGATTGTTATTTGTTCAATAATTTAAATGAGGTTAGACAATTAACGGATGAATGGATCAATGTTTATAACCACGAACGACCGCATGATTCGCTGGGTAATATGACACCTGCTGAGTTTAAACAGGTGGCTTGATGATTCTACTTTGATGTTGTTTTAAGTTTGGGGTATTTACACTTACGTATTCCGATAATTAAATATAGCATTTTTCAATAGGATATAATAGTAAAAGGCATGGTATTTGCAATCCCATATTTATGGATTAATTATTAAAAATTGATTCATTTTCAAATATATAAATTGCAGCGAGAATGCCTATGCCATCAATTAATAGTCCAGTTTACCAAGATGTCAGTGCTTTTGATGATATCGGATACACGTTTTATAGACATGGTGCAAAGGATGATAAATTTCGAGCTAAAATAGGGAAAGTGTATCTTGTTGGTGCAGGTACAGGTGACCCAGAATTACTCACAATTAAAGCATATAAAGCTATCTTAAAAGCAGATGTTATTTGTTACGACAATTTGGTTAGTGATGAGGTTTTGGCGATTAACCCAACAGCAGAGAAAATTTACGTTGGAAAAAAATGTGCAAAGCACAGTATGCCACAACAAGATATTAATGGCTTGTTAGTAACGCTTGCTAAGCAAGGTAAAATCGTCATTCGGCTAAAATTAGGCGATCCGTTTATCTTTGGTCGTGGTGGTGAAGAAATGCAGACCGTAGTGAGCGCCGGCATTGCATGTGAGTCAATTGCAGGCATTACCACAGCATTAGCGGTTGCCAATAGCGTTAATATCCCATTGACCCACCGCGACTATGCCCAATCCGTTAAGTTTGTGACAGGGTTTTTAAAGACGGATACGCCGAATGAGCAATATGCTGAGTTGTTAGCGGATAATCAAACGGTGATTTTTTATATGGGGTTAAATACCTTGCCATCGCTGACACAAGGCTTGTTGCAAGCAGGTAAATCAGCCGATACTCCATTTGCCATTATTTCCAATGTCAGCCGAGAGAATGAACAGGTATTAATCGGGACACTTGATACCATTCAAACGCTACAAAATATTGCCAAACTGCCTTCCCCTGCAGTGATGATCATGGGCGAAGTCGTATCACTATATAATGAGTTAAATGCCAGTCGGCAATATTATCAACAATTAGTGGTGTAGTTTGATTGGGGTAAAGATAAAGGGGCATGATTTCTATACCCCTTTATATATTGTCGGCATTTAGTTAAATAAACACCACGCCATGATTGACCTTAACTGGATACGATCTTAACGAAACTCGCTCATCATCAAGACACTTACCTGTTGCCAAGTCAAAACGTTGTTTATACATAGGTGACGCGACATAACGCACTTTTTGCCCGTCAATTTCACAGCTACCAAGTAGCCCCCTAGAAATGACGTTAGCCTTGCTAAATGGGTCAAAGTTATGCATGGCATATACTTCGTCATGATGGGTCCGAAAGATGGCAACTTGTTCGCCGCCCACTAATGCACATACGCCTGTTTCTGGGATAATATCGTCTAGTTTACAGATTTCATTCATGATTTGATTCCGTATTTTTTACCCGATGAGATGCCCATGGGACATCCTAGTTTGGTGAATGTTATTAACGTTAGGCAGGTGATGCAGTCTGGTCTGAGAATTCGGTTGCGTCTTGGCCAATCACTGACTTCTCATCGGCAGTTGCAGGACGAATTTGGCTCCGTTCTTCGACAAATACCACGTTGTCATCGACTTTGTCACTGTTGATAAAGTGCTTAAAGCGTTTAAGGCGCTCTGGGTCAGACAGGGTGGTTTTCCATTCACACTGGTAAGCGTCAATGTCGGCTTGCATTTGGGTTTCAAGTTCATGAGCAATACCCAGGCTATCATTGATGACCACCTGTTGAATGTACTCAAGCCCGCCTTCCATTTTCTCACGCCATACCGATGTGCGTTGTAAGCGGTCGCCTGTTTTTATGTAGAACATTAAGAAACGGTCTATATATTTAACCAGCGTGGCTGTGTCCAAGTCACTGGCAAACAGCTCAGCGTGACGAGGCCGCATACCGCCATTGCCACAGACATATAGATTCCAGCCATTTTCAGTGGCAATAATACCAACGTCTTTGCCCTGGGCTTCGGCGCACTCTCGGGTACAGCCTGATACACCGAATTTGATTTTATGCGGGGCACGTAAGCCTTTATAGCGGTTTTCCAGTTCGATGGCCAAGCCGACGCTATCATCCACGCCATAGCGACACCATGTGCTACCGACGCAAGATTTGACGGTACGCAAAGACTTGCCATAGGCATGCCCTGTTTCAAAACCTGCGTTGATTAAGCGTTCCCAAATATCGGGCAATTGGTCGCTGCGAGCCCCGAACAAATCAACACGTTGACCGCCAGTGATTTTGGTATACAGTCCAAAGTCGCGTGCTACCTCACCTAAGACAATGAGTTTTTCGGCGGTAATTTCACCACCTGCAATCCTTGGTACGACTGAGTAAGTACCATCTTTTTGGATATTCCCCAAGAAAGCATCATTGGTATCTTGTAGCGCAACCAGCGGTTTATCTAAGATATAGTCATTCCAGCAAGACGCCAAAATCGAGCCAATCGTTGGTTTACAAATTTCACAGCCATCGCCGTGTCCGTGTCTTTCAATCATCTCTTCAAAGGTGTGGATATTGCTGACGCGCACCAAGTGATACAATTCTTGGCGAGAGTAAGCAAAATGCTCGCAGATGTGATTTTTGACTTCAATACCACGTTTTTTGAGTTCTGACACTAAGGTATCTTTGACAATTTGGGCGCAGCCGCCACAGCCTGTACTGGCCTTAGTGCAGATCTTGATGTCTTCATAAGTCATGGCCCCATTGTCCACGGCTGCGCAGATTTGACCTTTACTAACGTTATAGCACGAGCATAGCGTTGCGCTATCGGGCAGATTCTCTACGCCCATAACAGGCTTTTCGACATTCGGTAAAATCAAACTTTCAGGTTGTAGTGGCAAATCAATACCGTTTAAAAACAACTGCAGCAGATTGCTATAATCTTCCGTATCACCGACCAGTACCGCACCCAGCAAGCGTTTGCCATCGTCCGAGGTGACTAACTTTTTATACACGCCTGTTTTTGGGTTTTGGTAGACAAAGCTTAAACTGTCTTTGATTTTGCCATGGGCATCGCCAATACTGCCGACATCGACGCCCATGAGTTTAAGTTTGGTACTCATGTCCGCACCGTCAAATAGACTGTCATGCTCACCTGCTATTTGTGAGGCACATACGCTTGCCATGGTGTAGCCTGGAGCAACCAGCCCGTAGATTTTGTTATCCCATAATGCACATTCTCCAATGGCATAAATATCTGGCTCGCTTGTTTGACATGTGTCATCAATGACGATACCGCCACGTTCGCCAAGTTTTAGCCCAGAATCTCGTGCCATAGTATCTTCAGGGCGAATCCCAGCACTAAATAGAATCAAATCGGTATCAAGCAAGCTACCATCAGCAAATTGCATGGTTAAAAAACTAGCATCATCGTCATGGTTATCGATGATTTGCTGAGTATTTTTACCGGTTAGTACCGTAACGCCCAAGTCTTCGATTTTTTTCTTCAGTAGCTCACCACCTGCCGCATCTAGCTGTACGCCCATAAGTTGGGGGGCGAACTCGACTACATACGTGGTTAAACCCAGTGTTACCAAGGCTTTGGCGGCTTCTAATCCCAATAAGCCACCGCCAACCACTACACCACGTTGAACACGTGGATTGTCCGCAGTTGCTAAAATCGCATCTAAGTCTTCAATGGTGCGATAGACATGACAGTGCGCATGTTGATTGCCTTTAACAGGTGGGACAAAAGGATAAGAACCAGTGGCGAGTACCAATTTGTCAAACTCAAGCGTATTACCCTTGATTGTTGTGACGATTTTACTTTGCGCATCAATGTGGTTAACCGCTTCGCCTAAATGCAAGGTAATCCCAGCTTGCTTATAGTGCGCCAAATCCACCAAGTTTAATTGACTGGCATCTCTATGTTCAAAGTAACTGGATAAATAGACACGGTCATAGGCCGGGCGTTTTTCTGCACTAAATACATGAATCTGATAAATTTGGTGCAAGTTTTTTTCAATCGCTTTTTCGATAAAGTGGTGTCCAACCATCCCATTACCGACGACGATAAGATTTTTCATGCTTTGTCCTTGATTTAACGCTGGTTTATTCTTCATAAAGCCATCATGATATTAAATGGCTATAGATTAAAATTTTGGAAATAGTGAATTAGAAGTTAGTTGCTTTCGATTTAGCAGTCCCTTAAAAGTAATCTTGCGAAATGCTTCTAAGGGATTTATTAGGGGTAATTACATTCTTAAAAATGGTGATAAAAACTATGCAATGCGTTTGGTTAAGCTTTTATTCACTGTAGTATTATCCATGGCAACTAAACTACGTTTTGCACCTGTTTTATAGTGAGTTGCATAGAGGGTTAAGCCAGTAAACGTGATACCACCAACCAAGTTTCCAAGTGCTGTTGGGATTTCATTCCAAACTAAGTAATCCATGATAGAGAAGTTACCGCCCATAATTAAACCAAAGGGGAATAAAAACATATTTACCACTGAATGCTCAAACCCCATAAAGAAGAACAACATAATAGGCATCCACATGGCAATAACTTTACCAGAAACACTACTTGATACCATGGCACCAACTACGCCCATTGAGACCATCCAGTTACATAAGACCCCACGTAGGAAAATAGTAAACCAACCTGAGATACCATATTTAGCATAGCCAAGAGTTCGAGCTTCACCAATGTGGGCAATCTTGTCACCTACAGGTCCAGCAGGTGTATTGAAGCCATAGGTAAAAACAAAAGCCATAATAACTGCGACAGTGAGTGCGCCTGCAAAGTTACCCAAGAATACCCAGCCCCAGTTTCGAAGAATTTTATTGAACGTGACGCCTGGACGTTTATCAAGTAGGGCTAGAGGAGTTAACATAAATACGCCCGTTAAGAGATCGAAACCCATTAAATACAACATGCAGAAACCGACTGGAAATAATAACGCTCCTAATAGAGGTACCCCTGTTTGTGTGGCTACTGTGACGGCAAATACTGCTGCCAATGCTAAAATAGCACCAGCCATGTAAGATCGAATCAATGTATCGCGTAAAGACATGGTTAGTTTTGATTCACCCGAATCAACCATTTTAGTGACAAACTCTTTTGGGGATAGATAAGACATACCAAAACTCCAACATAACTGAGAAAAATAGAATTCACTAAACTCACTTTGCAATCATTAATTAATAATTACAAAACAGTGGATGCAACTGGTGTGCCAAATTAAAATTTATAGCTAGAATATTTATTAAATAATTAATTAAAATATTGAATTACAAGTAAATATATTTTTTTAATATTTTCATAAAATTTATATGAAATGATTAATTTAAAGATTAATATTTAGAATTATTACTTGATTTTTTAAAATATAATCAATCCAATCTTGTGCATCCATATCTTTTTGGTGCAACTTATCAATGATGTTTCATCAAATTTTCAATAATTTCCCTATAACTTTTCTGTAGTTTAGAATTACGGTATTTAGAACGTAAAGTCATTTGGCATGGCTTTTGCTTAACTAAATTTGAAGACTTTTTCTTCATAAATCGCTTATACATTTAAATGACACAAATTGCTTTACCTAATTTAGCAGGAGACTATGATGATTAAAAATCGCCTAGAAGTAACAGAAAAAATTATTGCAACCAAAGTTTCTAAAGGTCTGACCTGGGAAAAAGTTGCTAAAGAAGTGGGACTTAGCAAAGAATGGGTTACTGCCGCTTGCTTAGGTCAAATGACTTTAAATGATGAACAAGCAAATAAAGTAGGTGGCTTATTTAATTTAAATGAAAATGAGATAAAGTGGTTAAAGGTTGTGCCTTATAAAGGTAGCTTGCCAACAGCGGTGCCTTCTGATCCATTGATTTACCGCTTATATGAAGTAATCAGTGTGTATGGCTTAACCATAAAAGAGTTAATTCATGAAGAATTTGGCGATGGGATTATGAGTGCGATTGATTTTTCGATGGACATTCAACGTGAAAACAATCCTGCAGGAGACCGCGTCAATATCCTGTTATCAGGAAAGTTTTTACCTTATAAAACTTTTTAATTGATTAAAGACCTTTGCACAAACCAGCGACCTTCTATCGACACCAATTTCAAACTCAACTAAAAACTGGAATTGGTGTTAAAAGATAGAAAACGTCACCGAATTGGCATAAAAATCTCCTAAATTACAGTTAATTAACGTCTATTGGCTAACATTACGTAAGCCCCCGACCATACCCCTATCATCCCATTTTCCAGACATGAGGTAGCAGCTCATCAATATGGCTATCTTTATGTGTCGGCAGACGTCTCAGCAGCACATCTGCCAAATACGCATACGGGTCAAGACCATTCAATCTTGCAGATTGAATGAGCGACATAACAATCGCCGCCCGCTGACCACTCTCAAGCGACCCTGCAAACAACCAGTTCTTACGCCCGAGTGCCCAAGGACGCATCTGATTTTCTGCCCAATTATTGTCAATCGGCAAATTGCCATCATCCAAATAGCGAATTAACGCTGTCCAACGTTTTAGGCAATACGTAAGCATCCGACCATCCCATCTACCACCATTCTAAAAAATACGAGATAGTGCC
>NZ_DALZOJ010000030.1:0-8475 GCF_032004885.1 Moraxella sp. CTOTU47579 | reverse complement strand
TTTTCGGTTTGGTGGTATGCCTCGAGCAAAGGGGCTGTTTCGTGCAAAGGTCTCTAATATTTTTTTCAATTATTTAATATTGTATTCTATTGATTTTCTTAACAAATATTGGTTTCCCTCAATTATTCATCCGTTAAAAAAGTAAAAATTAGAATTTATATAAATTAAATTGACTTATTGAATTAACTTAACAGAGCTAATCGAGGCGTGTTGCTGCAACAGTGCCTGCGTAACTGCTTGTTGTTCAAGCTGGTGGGTAGCTTGTTGTAACGCTAGTTTTTCGCGGGCTTCTTGTAGCGCTTCTGGTTTTAATTTCTCTAGCGCTTGAAAATTACTTGCCGACTCCGCCAAACGAATATCAATACCCTCAAAAAGCTGTCGAAGTTTTTGGCAAAAATTATCAAAAGTTGCGGTATGGGTCAAAAAGCTTTGTTCGGTCACAAATTGGCTAACCCCATGAATCTCGCCCGTCATAACCCCGCGTTTGGCAAGCACTAATTCATCATCATCGAGCCAGCCTTGCTCACGGGCATTAAACACCCAATAATCCCATTTGGCAGGCGTCCATTCGCCCTCAAGTGGTACATCAGTGGGTTTGAGCAACGCCAGTGGCGATACATCAGCAATATCATTACCCTCTTCCCCTCTCATGTGTTGGGGATTGTCAGCATTAACATTGCTAGCTAGGGCGACTGGTGCTGGCTCATTTTTTTTTATCGGGTTGCTATCTTCCGTAACCATAGCAGGTGCGGTAACAATGCCAGGCATGCTAGTTTCATGATGACTGACACTGGGTTGCAAGTCAGATGAGCGATTGGCAATGGCATCGTCTTCTATGGGTGGCGTTTGCTGTATGGTAGTATTGACCGCGGCTTCATCGATAGATATGAAATGGCTATCATCAAATGCCTGTTGTTCAGTGCCTTGTTCAATGATTTGTTCAATGCTATCAACGCTCGCAACGTTTGGCGCAGATTTGAGCAGATTGTCATTCGATAAGTTGTCATCACTCTGCTCGGAGGTTACTTGTAAGCTATCTTCAGCCATTACTGAAGACTTTGCACTTTGTATGGCTTCGCTAGGCGTTGTGTCAACAAGTTGAGAATCAGGACTTTGAGAGTCAGGGTTACTAACGATTGGCGGACGAAGCAGGATTTGATTGCGATGCAGTGGCTTGAACGCCATCAAGCGGAGTAAACACATCTCTAACGCTTGCATCGGCGTATTGGCTAATGCCAAGTTTTCACGGCTTTTTACCACAATATCATAATATAGTTGTAATAGCTCTGCGGGTAACTGCTGAGCCAGTTGTTGCAATTGCTCGCTTTGCTGGCGATTGATTTGCAAATCAAAATTTGGCAAGGCCTGCAAAATTGCCAATTGATGTAGCGTCTCAGCCAACCTGTCAAATACGGCTTTGGCATCCACCACCTGCTCACGCAGAAGCTGAATGGATTGCGTCAGCTGCTGGGTATTTTGCTCATAAATATTGGCAAGGATAGCGATGACATCGGCTTGGTCAATTAAGCCAAGCATCTGGCGAATCACTTCATCTGTGACATTGCCATTGCCAAACGCAATGGCTTGATCAGTGAGTGACAACGCATCACGCACGGAGCCTTTGGCACTGCTCGATAGCTGCCATAAGGCATCAGGCTCGTAGCTGATTTGTTCTTTGTTCAAAATCGTGCCAAGATATTCAGCGAGCGCCACTTGCGGCAAAGGTCTAAGGACAAATTGTAGACAACGCGAGATGATGGTAATAGGCAGTTTTTGTGGGTCAGTAGTCGCAAGCAGAAACTTCACATGCGCTGGCGGCTCTTCGAGGGTTTTGAGTAGCGCATTAAAACTATGCGTCGATAGCATATGCACTTCATCAATTAGATAGACTTTGTAGCGACCTTGCGTTGGTGCATACGGTACGTTGTCGAGTAATTCACGGGTATCTTCAACTTTGGTACGTGATGCCGCATCAATCTCAATCAAATCAATAAAGCGACCACTATCGATGGATTGGCATACACCACATACGCCACAAGGCTCGCTTGTCACCCCTGTCTCACAGTTAAGGCATTTTGCCAAAATACGCGCAATGGTGGTTTTGCCGACCCCTCGCGTACCCGTAAATAGATACGCATGATGCAAGCGCTGGTTATGGATGGCATTGATTAATGCTTTGGACACATGTTCTTGTCCCAGCAGCTCATGGAAGTTTTTTGGACGATATTTGCGTGCTAGGACTTGATACATGGTTATGGATACATGACAACAAAAACGTTAAAAAAGAAATAACCTTAACCCACTAGTATTAAAACTAAACCGCTGGGCTATTGGCTTCAATTAGGGGTTGTAATTCACCGTCTTGGAACATTTGATAGATAATATCACTGCCGCCAATCAGCTCACCTGCCACCCATAATTGTGGAAAAGTTGGCCAGTTAGCAATCTGTGGCAAAGTTGCACGGATTTCTGGGTTTTCAAGAATATTGACAAACGCAAATGGGCGACCAATTTGGGTTAGCACATCCACCGCACGCGCAGAAAAACCGCATTGTGGGAACTGTGGCGTGCCTTTCATATAAAGCAATACGCTGTGTTGAGCGATTTGGTCACGGATGGTTTGTTCGATGTCAGTTTGGTTCATATCAGTCATATGAAATTCCTTTATCAAGCCCTTTAAAGTAGAGCGCTATCTTCGCAGCTAGAATTTGACTCACTAATAATGAGTGCAGGGTTGCTATTATACGCTATTTTGGCTGCCGAAAGTAAACATTCAAGATGCCCACCCCAAAAAAGTCAGCAGCAAAACCGCCCGCAAATTCCATTAATTTGATGAAGTCACTTGTTCAAGCAACACCACGCAGCTTACCATGATCCCTTCTTGACGACCGGTAAACCCAAGCTTTTCAGTCGTGGTGGCTTTGACGCTGATTTGGTCAATCGCGCAGCCCATGACACCGGCAATACGCGATTGAATCTCGGTACGATAAGGCAATAGTTTTGGACGCTCCGCCATGATAGTGATGTCGGCATTAATAAGCGCAAAGCCTTTTGATTGGATAAACTGGTACACTTGGTTTAGCAAAATGGTCGAATCTATATTGCGAAAACGCTCATCGGTATCTGGGAAAAACTGCCCAATATCGCCAAGTGCCAATGCACCAAGCAACGCATCACACAACGCATGTAGCACCACATCGCCATCAGAATGCGCAAGCAAACTGTGGGTATGGGGAATTTGTACCCCGCCTAATGTTATGAATTGGTTTTCTGTGCCGTCGTTGACAAAGGCATGAACATCAATACCCTGACCGATTCTTATCATGGTTAATCCTATTGTTTTATCTTGCTGTCGTAATTTTGGTAGGCTATTCTGTTTGGTTTAATGGTGTCTATTTTATCGGTCTCTATTTTAACGGTTAAAGCATGATTTACAAGTAGTTAGGCTGCCTTAAATAACAGCTTTGAATAACAGTTTAGAATAAAAACTTTGGATAACGACTTTGCATAGCATTCTAACAACAACTTTAAATAAAAACTTGGCATGACCAGTTACTATCGCTACTTGAGTTAAAAATTGGCTATCAAACAAGATTTACCCTATAACGTCTAAAAAAATTGATAAATCCTAGTAAATTGCTATGGTATTTTATTATATAACGTTATATAATATAAAAATAAACCCATCAAGTGGGGAACTTGATGGGAGTGGGTAATGCACTACTTGTTTTTATTTTTATTGTTTCTTTCTTCTTCTTTGTCCTGCTTAGGTGAGCCATAATACTACATTATGGCTTTTTTTCTTTTTATCCTAATCAAAAAAATTTGTGTTTTTTATATCCTTCTGAATTTATTTTAGCGTATTTGCCCCGGTGCTCTATGTGCTCTTTGTTATGAATTGTTAAATTAAGTTTCTTTAGTTTCCTTAATAAAACTATTAATATTAATTTTGCATCCTTATTTTTGCATTGCTGCTTTTTAATGATAAATCATCTGAGTGATAGGCAATAAAAAAACGGCTTAAAATTTAAGCCGTTTTTTGTTATGTTAAGATTAACGCGTACGTGGGCAAACTTCATTGTCATTGAAAAAGTAGCTGATTTCACGGGCTGCAGATGTGGTTGAGTCTGAACCGTGAACCGCGTTTTCATCAATGCTGTTAGCAAAGTCACGACGAATCGTGCCTTCAGCGGCGTCTTTTGGGTTGGTAGCGCCCATGATTTCACGGTGGTGAGCCACTGCGTTTTCCCCTTCAAGTACTGATACCACCACTGGGCCTGAAGTCATGAAAGATACTAAATCGTTGTAAAATGGACGTTCTTTGTGCTCAGCGTAGAAACCGCCTGCTTTTTCGTTATCTAAATGCAACATTTTTGCTGCCACAACTTTTAAGCCTGCTTTTTCAAAACGGCTGTAGATTTCGCCAATGTGGTTGCCTGCGACTGCATCGGGTTTGATAATTGATAACGTGCGTTCAATGGCCATGTTAAATTCCTTTAAAATTGAAGGGGATTATGATTTTAAGTGTGAGAAAATGTAAAAACAGCCCGTACCCTGCCCGATGGCTCTGTCAAATCGCGATTTGAAGATTTGAATAAACGCGGGGGGCTGTTCTTAGTTGCCTATTATAATGATATTGAGGGCAAAAACTAGTTTAATTCATCACTGTTAAGTCGAAATTGCTAGAATATCAAGTTGAACAAGTTTTTTGTAATAAATGGCGGATATATTCTGTGATACGCAAATGGTATAATAGCCAATAGCTTAAATTTTTTCTCAATGGTATGACGCTCTCAAATATCACAAAAACACAAGTGGTTGTTGTCAGCCTATGCTTGGCGCTATTATTGGTGGCAAGTATCGGTTTGGCACGTCAGTTTACTGTCAAAGCCGTGCCAGATTGTCAGCGCAAAAACCAGCCGTTCGACTATAGTATCTGCGAGCTTGATGCTAAAAACGTGGCGAATTTTTCACTGCAGTGGCAAAATCCCTCGTCCACGAGCCACCCATTATTACTCACCTTTACTGCCCTGCACGATTATCTGGCAAGCCAGCAACCTGCCAAAACCTTGTTGTTTGCGATGAACGCAGGGATGTACGATGGTAACTTTGCGCCGATTGGGTACACGGTCATCAATGGCAAGCAAATCCGAGCCCTAAATCTCAAGCAGGGCGGCGGCAACTTTCACCTAATGCCCAACGGGGTATTTTGGCAAGACAGTCAAGGTTTTTATATCACTGAAAGTCAAAGCATGGCAAAAAAACTGGCAAGCGGTGCAAAACCGACCTTCGCCACCCAATCTGGACCCATGCTAGTCATCGATGGCAACATCCATGCAGCATTTGATGCCAATAGTACCTCGAGAAAGTACCGCAATGGTGTTGGCGTGTGTGGTCGCAATCCTAGCCGCGTCAAATTTGTGATAAGCGATACCCCTGTCAGCTTTTATGAGTTTGCCGATTTGTTCAAATCGCAATTGGGCTGTGACAATGCGTTGTTTTTGGATGGCGGTAGTGCCTCGGCATTGTATAGTCAGACGCTGTCACGCAATGACAATAAATATATGGGTGTGATGATTGCGGTGACACAAGACAAATAATGCGTATTCGGTGAGACAATTTTATGCTGATTTAATCAGCGTTTTGCATAAAATTATCCATTTCCACATTGCAAAAATAATTTTTTAAGGTATTATAATCAGCCTAGTTTTGACAAATTTGCTTGGCAATATTTGTGACACTACCCTTTCGGGCCTATAGCTCAGTTGGTTAGAGCAGAGGACTCATAATCCTTTGGTCCACAGTTCAAGTCTGTGTGGGCCCACCATATAAAACAACCACTTAGGTACATTAAACCTCAGTGGTTTTTTATTTTTTAGCTTGCAATGATTAAATAGCAATTAGCGTCAATCCCTATTTTAAAACCATACTTCTAAATCCATACTCATGTGATTGGGTTTTGACTGTTTGAATCAATCACCTAATCACTATCTAATTTTATATAAATACTTGTTTTATATTGAATTATTGATGTTAATAGTTAACACATTCAATGAAAACGTCTTTACATTCATTGTAGATAAGTTATAATAAAAACTATACGACTGGTCTATTTTTTATAATAGCGTACACAATAACTATGGAGTCTGCCCCTATCAAGAAGTCTGAAGCAAAACGCTTACACATTCTTAACACCAGTTCTGACCTGATTTTGCGTAAAGGTTTTAGCGGTGTGGGATTACAAGAAATTTTACAAAGCTGCGAGATCCCTAAAGGTTCATTTTATCATTACTTCAAATCTAAAGAGTCTTTCGGCTGTGAATTGGTACAGTATTATGTAGATAATTACCAACGCCGTTTAGATGAACTCTGGCGTAGCGACCAATCGGCTTATCAAAAACTAATTGGGTATTTTAACCTATGGATTGAAGATCCTGATGCGCCATGTAGTTGGGCAGATAGCTGTTTAATTGTAAAACTTGCTGCAGAAGTCGCTGACCTATCTGAAGATATGCGCGCTATTATGTCCGATGGCGTCGATAAGGTAATCAAGCGGATTGCTGAAGTCATCGTTTTGGGCAAGCAAGATGGGTCTATCCAAGCAGAGACTGATGCCTTGACGGTAGCCCAAGTGACTTACCAAATGTGGATGGGCGCGGCGTTATTAAGTAAGCTGCAAAAAGATAAAACACCATTACATCAAGCCTTAAAAGCGACGGCGTTTTTATTAAAAAGTGGAAAGTCTTAAAAGTTAGCTTCGCTGGCTTAACCTCACTAGCTTAACCTTAGTAACTTAACCTCTCTAACTTAGCTTCACTATCTTGGCTTCACAACAATAATAGCTGCAAAAATTATAATAGCAGCCCAAATCATTATGTATGATTGGGCTGCTATTACATTAATTTGATAATAATGCATATCGCTCATGTACTAACTTGTAGGTTAGCACATCTGATAGCAGTGCTTTTTCTTAAAATGCTTTTTTTAAATAGCGTCTTCAACACCTTCAATAATAAAGGCGCGATAATTTGCCCCTTTTAGACGATGTTGTAATGCTTCTTGATAGACGGGACTGTTATACCAGTCTCGCGCGGCTGCCATATCAGGAAAGCGTAAAATAACAGCGCCTTCAATCTCATTGCCTTCAAGCACTTCTAAGTGACCATAAAAAGCCAAGGGTGTTAGCTCACGACCTTCACGAGCAAGCGGCGCTTTTTGTGCATATTGCGCCAGTTCCTCAGCGTCCGTAGTTTGCTCACGGGTAAATACCACATATGCAGACATGGGCTACTCCTTATTTAACAATTCAAGCAGTGCGCTGGCAGTTGCAGCAGAAGACGCAGGATTTTGTCCGGTAATTAGTAAGCCATCTACTTGGACATACACTTGCCAGTCACCTGCTTTAGAATAATGACCACCTTTTTCTTTGAGCATATCTTCGACCAAAAACGGTACAACTTCGGTCAATCCTACTGCTTCTTCTTCAGTATTGGTAAAACCCGTCACAGATTTGCCGCTGACCAAAGGCTTGCCATCACTGGTTTTTACATGACGAAGAACACCCGGGGCGTGACAAACTGTAGCAACGGGTTTTCCTGACTCAATCGCTTGTTCAATCAGAGCAATTGAAATCGGGTCTTCTGCCAAGTCCCATAATGGACCATGCCCGCCTGGGTAAAACACGGCATCATAATCAGCGATAGAAATTTCGCTAAGTTTATGGGTCTGTGCCAACGCTTGCATTGCCACGGGATCTGCTTCAAAGCGATGCGTGGTTTCAGTTTGTGCATCGGCTAAGTTACTTTTTGGGTCTAGCGGTGGCTGTCCACCTTGAGGTGACGCTAGGGTAACTTCAACACCCGCATCAATAAAGGTGTAATACGGTGCTGCAAGTTCTTCTAGCCAAAAACCTGTTTTCTTACCAGTATTGCCGAGTTTGTCATGTGAGGTCAGAACAAGTAAAATTTTCATGTTATTTTCTCTGATAGTTTTTAGAATTTGGGTTATTGCTACATGAGCACAACAAGAAGTCGTGTGCGCAATGTACAAGATGCCGAGCAAATCAATCCGTTATTTAATAGTATTGATTGGTAGCATTGACTAATAGCATTGAAAAAGATTGCGCGACTGATAACTAGGCAAACATTATCCGTCCAACAAACTTAAAAAATTGCTCAATACTGCAAACATTGGTCAATACTGCAAATATTGGTCAACGCTAGTCAAAACTAGGAGTGTGCTGTCATCATGCCGTCACTATACACAAAAATAGACCAGTCGTCTATTTATTTGTAGTGTAGATTTATTGATAGTGTAAATAATAAAATTTAATCCATCGGGAAAAGCAGTTTTTCTAAGTAAGCTAGCTAGCTTAAAACTTGGTAACGATTAAAGCCACAGGGCGATATGATGGCACGGTAAGTAATACCAAACCCAATAATTAAAGCACTGCCCAATGACGAGCAGTGAGCGACT
>NZ_DALZOJ010000029.1:0-9415 GCF_032004885.1 Moraxella sp. CTOTU47579 | reverse complement strand
ATGAGCTCCTGCCTCATGTTTGGAAAATGCAATAGGGGTTGGTCGGATGCTTACACTAAATCAATTTTATAGCTAAATCAGTCTCAATAAAAAAGCCAATTCAATATGAATTGGCTTTTTAAGTTTTAAACAAACAATTAAGCAGTTTTAAGGGCTTTAATTGCTTTGTTTAAGCGGCTTTTATGACGTGCTGCTTTGTTTTTGTGAATCACGCCTTTGTCAGCAATACGGTCAATCACTGGAACTGCTTTTTTGTAAGCTTCAGTCGCTGCTTCGTAGTTTTTATCTTCAACGGCTTTTACCACATGTTTGATGAAAGTACGAACCATAGAACGTTGTGATGCTTTTAATTGACGACGTTTAACGTTTTGACGAGCGCGTTTGCGAGCTTGTGCAGAATTTGCCACGTAAATCTCCTTGGATTTGCAATATAAATCGATCTGTTAGTAAGTGAGCAGCCATTCGCTTATTACAGACACGGGTAGTTAGGGTTGCTTGAATCCTTGAATCACTAGACACGGAAACACAATTAACGATATCAAGCGGATTTAAAGCCCGCTATTTTAGCAAACTCACGCTACAATGACAACTTATTCGGCAGATTATTCAGCGTATTTCGTCTGTTGACCAAAAAACCATCGCGCAATGCCCACCAACGCTGAAAAAAACGTATTTGTAGGTGAAAGTTTTGATTATCTGTGATTAAATAAAATGACATTAAAAACTCATAAAATATTCATACTGAGGTCATTGTTTTATGCAGCGCACAGCATTAATTATCGGTGCAACCGGGTTGGTAGGCAATTCATTACTCACTCAGCTTGGCAGTCTCTATCAAAAAGTCATTATCATTGCGCGCTCTCAGCCAAAAGGGTTGAGTGATTCGATGCATTTTTACCAGCTTAAAGATTTTAATCAAATGCATGAATTTGTGTCTGCGCTGTCGATTGGTAAAGACACCGATGCTTTTAGCTGTCTGGGTACCACCATTAAGGAAGCGGGTAGTGAAGCGGCTTTTCGACAAATCGACTTTACCTATAATGTCGAATTTGCAAAAGCTTGCAAACAAAAAGGCGTAGAGCGGTTTTTTTTGTTATCGGCAATGGGCGCCAATGCCGACAGTCGCTTTTTTTATAACCGTGTCAAAGGTGAGCTTGAGACGGCGATTGGTAATTTAGGCTTTCAAGAATTGGCAATTTTTCGTCCCTCTTTGCTGCTTGGCAAACACGATGACCGTAAACTTGAAACCATCGCGCAGACGGCGTATAAACTCATCAAACCTATTGTGCCTAAAAAACTGCCTGTCCGTCCCATAGAAGCCGATAGGGTAGCGATGGCAATGGCGCTGGTGAGCAACAATTGGCACATCAAACATACCTATGAAAAATGTGCTAATAGCGTCGATACCGCCAAGAAAACCCAAGTTATCAGTAACGGTGAAATGCTAGCGATGACGCGGTTTAGAAACTAACCTTCCCAAAAAACGATTGACTTAAGGAGCCATGATGAGCGACATGACGTTACAAAATTTTATTACCTGCGATTTATTAGATGATAATCCAGAATGTCAGGTTTGTGCACCCAACATGGAAGGCAAACGCTTTTTTAGCTATGGCGGTAACACAAAATTTGGCGGTGAAGTGGTAACCGTCAAATGCTTTGAAGACAATAGCCGTGTTAAAGAGCTGTTAGCCACGTATGGCAAAGATGAGAAAGGCAATGGCAAAGTTTTGGTGGTAGACGGTGGCGCATCAATGCGCTGTGCCTTGCTGGGTGATATGATTGCACAAAGTGCGGTTGATAATGGCTGGGCTGGCGTGATTGTTTATGGCTGTGTGCGAGATGTAGATGATATGGGCAAAATGCCAATTGGCGTACAAGCGCTCGGCGCCATTCCCCGCAAATCTAATCGCAAGGGTGTGGGCGAGACGGATATCGAAATCAGCTTTGGCGGTCTAACTATCAACTCTGGCATGTATGTGTATGCAGATAATAATGGCATGATTGTGAGTACGACATCATTGCTTTAATGAGCTAAGTTAAGCTACTAAACTAAAAAGTAGACTATGTGGGTTAAAAACCCGCATCAAGTGTTGATATATTAACTGTTTATGTGGCTTGACTGCGTTAATATCAGCGCATGAAAGCACGTACTTTTTCTGATTTTTTTATTGTCATATCATTTTGGGAATTATTATGAAACTACATCAAACTCTGCTATCGCTTGCCATCGCCACCGTCATGTATCACGCTGCGCCCGCGCAAGCCGCGCCCGCGCTAACGTATGCTGGCGATAATCCTCATATTGTTAATCTTGCCAATACCAACGCTTGGCTTGAAGTAGATACTGAAGCGTACGGGCATAATATTGAAGCGATGCGCGCGCATTTAGGTGGTAAATCCCAAATCTGTGCGATTTTAAAAGCCGATGCGTATGGCTTTGGCATTGATAATTTGATGCCTACCGTGATTGAGCATAAAGTGCCTTGTATCGGCATTGCCAGTAACGAAGAAGCCCGTATCGCCCGCAAACACGGCTATAAAGGACGAGTGATGCGGGTGCGTACGGCGACCAACCAAGAAATTGAAGACGGCTTAAAATACAATGTCGAAGAGTTATTTGGTACCCTTAAACAAGCCCAAACTGCCAGTGATATCGCACGAGCAGCGGGCGTGGTCATTAATTTTCATATGGCACTCAACGACGGCGGCATGGACCGTAACGGCTTGGATTTGAGCGTTGAGAAATCTAAACAAGACGCTTTGGCAATTACCAAGCTTAAAAATCTCCACATCGTCGGTATCATGACCCATTTTCCTGTTGAAGATAAAGCCGATGTACAAAAAGGGTTGGCTAGTTTTAAACAAAACACCGATTGGCTGATTAAAACCGCCAAACTCGACCGTAAAAAACTCACCATCCATGCGGCGAACTCATTTGTGTCACTGAACGTGCCAGAAGGTTGGTTTGATATGGTGCGTCCAGGAGGGATTTTGTTTGGCGAGCCTTACTATGAACGTCCAGATTTCAACTACATTATGTCGTTCAAAAGCCGTGTGGCTAGCGTCAATTTCTATCCTAAAGGCTCAACTGTTGGCTATGACCGTACTTATACCTTGACACGAGATAGCTATTTGGCAAATTTACCATTTGGTTATTCAGACGGCTACCGTCGCGCCTTTACCAACAAAGGTCATGTCTTAATTAATGGTCATAAAGTCCCTGCATTGGGCAAAATTTCGATGAATACCACTATGGTCGATGTCACCGATTACCCCGATGTCAAAGCAGGCGATGAGGTGGTTATCTTTGGTAAACAAGGTAGTGCCGAAATCACCCAGTCGGAAATCGAAGATATTACAGGTACACTCTTTACCGAAATCTACGCCAACTGGGGTAACTCAAATCCTAAATTTGTCAAAGCGCAAATCACTAAATCGCTCAAAAAATAACGTCAGCTTGACAAAAAAGCACCGTCAAATTGGCGGTGTTTTTTTGCATATCACTTTGGTAAAAACGCTAGATTGCTGCATTGCAGGGATAAAGTGTTATTGCCAAAAAGTCTGCTAAAACACTGCTATTTTAGCTTTAATTTTTCAGCAAAAACCCCCACAATAACGTCATTATTTTTCGCCCTTCTTAATCAAAAGACTTATAACCAAAAGTCCGATAACCAAAAGACCTATACCAATGACGAATGTTACACACCCCCTGTCCCATCTTTCCTTTCGCCTTAACCAATCGTTGTTTGACAATGCTAAGCATGACAAAAAATGGCTGGGCAATTTACAAGGCATGGCCCAAGCCTTATGGCTTGCCAGCCTCACCAGTAGCGATAGTGGTCAGCAAAACCGCCTAAAAGTCGTTGTGACCCGTGACCAAAATCAGCTCAATCAGCTTGAAACAGAGTTGGCATTTAGTGGGGTTGATGCCCATGTGTTTCCTGATTGGGAAACGCTTACCTATGACGAGTTGTCACCGCACCATGACATTGTCTCTGAGCGGATTCATTTGCTTACCCATATGCCAACTGATGGTATTTTACTGATTTCCGTGCAGACCTTAATGCACCGCGTCGCCCCTGCCTCATGGCTATTGGGGCAACACTTTGATTTGTCAGTGGGTGACACCTTCGATGTGGCAACCGAACGTCGAAAACTGGCGACTGCGGGCTATCATGCGGTAGATAATGTCTTTGAGCCTGGGGAATTTGCTGTGCGTGGTAGCGTGATTGATTTGTTTGCCATTGGTCAGCCGTTTCCAGTGCGCATTGATTTGTTTGATGATGAGATTGAGAGTATCCGTTTTTTTAACCCGCAAACCCAGCGTAGCTTGACCCAAGCGGATTTGGACGAATTAAAAGACAGTGACCCCCATCAATATGTCAAGTTCATGAATAGTCAAAAAAAATCGGCTGAAACCATCGGTAAAATCACCAGCTTTCAGATTTTACCTGCGCGAGAATTTCCCCTGGATGAGGGTAAAGAAACGTTTCGCGCCAATTTTGCTAGCACCTTTGCCAACACATCCGCCCGCCGTTTTGAGCTGTTTAACGATGTGATGAACGGCATTGCACCCGCGGGGGTGGAGTATTATCAGCCATTATTTTTTGACACGGATACTTGGCAAAATGGCTCGGATTTTTTTAGTTATTTGCCCAAAGATAGCTTGTTTATCGTCGATAATCAAATAGACACGGCTTACCAAAATTTTTGGCAACAAATCCAAACTCGCTACAATGACCGCAGGCACGATATCGAAAAACCTATTGTGGCACCGCAAGATTTGTATCTGGCAGAACATATTTTTAACGAAAAAATTGCCCAATATCCTCGCATTATCACCAGCGAACAACCAATTGATGAGACCAAAGCAGGGGCAATCAACGCAGTGGTTGACACACCACCTGATTTAACCGTTGACCACAAACTTGCTCAGCCACTACAAAGACTGATTGCATTTCGCGAGCAGTTTGCTAAACCGATATTATTGGTTGCCGAAACTGCGGGTCGCCGTGAGATTTTATCGGAGCTGTTGCAAAAACGCTTTAATTTGCAAAGTGTTTCAGGATTGACCGATTTTCTTGCAAACATGGATGAGGCGCATAGTAATGCGATTGCCTTGACCATTGCACCGATTGAACGAGGTGCGTTACTCCCCGATAAGTTTGCGATTCTCTCAGAAACCCAGTTGTTTGGACGGCAGGTGTTACAGACTCGCCGCCGTCGCCAAAGCGATGTGTCTGATGAATTTTTGGTTAAATCAGTCAGTGAGCTTAACATCGGCGACCCTGTGGTGCATATTGATTTTGGCGTTGGGCGTTATCAAGGCTTGATTACCCTTGAGATTGATAGACAATTGCAAGAATTCATCCATCTTACCTATGCAGATGATGCCAGTGTGTATGTGCCTGTGGCAAATCTGCAGCTTATCAGCCGTTATGCGGGTGGCGACTCGTCAACCGCACCGCTTCATACCATAGGTAGCGGTAAATGGGATAAAGCCAAAGCCAAAGCACTCAGCCAAATTCATGATGTGGCGGCGGAACTGCTCAACGTGCAAGCCCGCCGTGATGCCAAAGTGGGCATTAACTTCCCAATTGACCAAATCCAATATGACTTATTTGCCAGTCAATTTGCGTTTGAAGAAACGCCTGATCAAGCCAATGCCATTGAAGCGGTTAAGTTTGATATGAAGCAAAATAAACCCATGGACAGGCTGGTGTGCGGCGATGTCGGTTTTGGTAAAACCGAAGTGGCAATGCGTGCCGCTTTTATTGCGGTGCAAGCAGGGTATCAAGTGGCAGTGCTAGTACCAACGACGCTGCTTGCTGGGCAACACGAAGACAACTTTTTGGATAGATTTGCCGATTGGCCCATTCGTATTGAAAGCCTGTCGCGCTTTGGCACCAAAAAACAGCACGATGCGATTCTCAAAGGCTTAGCCGAAGGTAAAATTGATATCGTTATCGGTACCCACCGTATTTTGCAAGAAGATGTCAAGTTTGCCAACTTAGGTCTGATGATTGTCGATGAGGAGCACCGTTTTGGCGTCCGAGATAAAGAGCGTATCAAAGCCATGCAATCGGATGTCGATGTACTATCGATGACCGCGACACCCATTCCGCGCACGCTGAACATGGCGTTATCGGGTATGCGCAACATGTCGATTATTGCCACGCCCCCGGCAAGGCGGTTGGCAATTAAAACCTTTGTCATGCAAAAGTC
This sequence comes from Moraxella sp. CTOTU47579, assembly GCF_032004885.1. NCBI lineage: Bacteria > Pseudomonadati > Pseudomonadota > Gammaproteobacteria > Moraxellales > Moraxellaceae > Moraxella > Moraxella sp. CTOTU47579. Next base: position 3,187 of record NZ_DALZOJ010000029.1, on the reverse strand, counting down.
TGATAACTTACTCAAAGAAGCGATTTTGCGTGAATTATTGCGTGGCGGACAGGTGTTTTTACTGCATAACGATGTGGCAAGTATTGAGCGCATGGCAGAAACCGTGCGAGAGCTTGTGCCCGAATCTCGGGTGGCAGTGGCTCACGGTCAGATGAAAGAACGAGAGCTTGAGCAAATCATGCAATCGTTTTACCACAAAAGACACAATGTGCTGGTGTGTACCACCATCATCGAAACAGGCATTGATATCCCCAATGCCAATACCATTATCATTAACCGTGCCGATAAATTCGGGCTAGCCCAGCTTCACCAACTGCGCGGCCGCGTTGGGCGTAGTCACCACCAAGCTTACTGTTATCTGCTTGTGCCTTCGATTAAAGGCTTGACCAGCGATGCACAAAAGCGGCTTGATGCCATCAGCCGTGCCAATACATTGGGGGCAGGCTTTATGCTTGCCAGTGAAGACCTTGAGATTCGTGGGGCGGGTGAGCTGCTGGGCAAAAACCAAAGTGGTAATATGCAAGCGGTTGGTTTTAACCTGTATATGGATATGCTAAACCGTGCCACCAAGGCCATCAAAGCAGGTAAACAACCTGATTTGAACACCCCATTATCGCTAACCAGTGACATTAATCTGCATTTGTCGGCACTCATTCCTGAAGATTATCTGGGTGATGTCCATCAGCGGCTATTGTTTTATAAAAAAATTGCCAATGCTGAAGACTATGACAGCCTAATTAGTATCCGCAGCGAAATGCTAGACCGTTTTGGCAGTTTGCCCGAGCCGACCAAAAATCTATTTGCCATTCACCAAATCCGCTTAATGGCTGAAGCGCTGGAGATTAGCAAAATTGATGGCAATGAGCGCCAAGTCACCTTTGAGTTTTCACCCAGCACCCCTGTAGAAGCCATTACCATTATTGGGCTTATTCAATCGAATCCGAAAAAATTTAAAATGAATGGCGCGACAGGGCTAAAAATGATGGACGACAAAGCCCTTGCCACACCAGAAGGACGGATTGATGCGGTGAAGAATCTTATAGAGAAATTATCTTTAAAAACGTGATGATGACCTGATAATAAATAATTATTGGCTCATCATAAGCGTGTTATAGCGAAAAAGAAGATTTAGAAAATGATGGAAAATCAATTACCTAATGGCGAGCGCCTGATTGAAGAACCTACCTATCCTGAAGATTGGGAATGTTGCAACAACGGCTGCGAAGAATTGTGCGTGTATGAAATTTACCGCGTCCAAAAACAAGCCTATGACGAACAGCAACAGCGACTCAAAAGCGTGCCAAAACTACTTAGCGACCTCGACAAACCTGCTCGGTAGCTGGATTATTCTTCAATAAAAGTAATTTTTTGTAAATTCATATTCCTGTCACATGAATTTCATGCTAATGTCATCAAACTCACGTTAAATATCATGACGTTATGAAGTTGCATTGATAACGTAAAATAGTAAGTAAACAACTAAAAAATGGCAAAAGCCTTAAAATGAATAAAAAATCCATAATCATTGGATAAAGAAGGATAGGAGTAAAAAATGTTAGATATGTTAAATGAAGCGTTTGAATATGAAACCGATATCATCTATCTTGACGAAGGCGATGACGCGGTAGAAATGTAAACTGCAAGTTAAGCGTAAAACCTAAAAATTCGTAACCGATAACCTCTTAATATACCGATTAAGAGGTTTGTTTTTTTTGGGCAATATAAATGAATGATTACTGACTAGTAACTAGTAACTAGTGATTAGGGACTGGTACTGGCAGGCATCGCCACCTCATGGTGCTTATCCATATCCTGCATATTGTGCATGTCGTGATTCATGTTATGATTATGGTTCATATCATCACTCATATTATGGTTCATAGGCATGGTAGTCGAAGCTGGCATAGAAGCAGGATTAGACGCAGAATGATTCATCGTCGACATATCGTGGTGCATACTCGTCTCATTCATGGCATGACTGACATGATTATGTGAACCGTGGCTATGATTATGGTGCATCATCATCGGGATAAAAATCACCGCAAGTCCAGACAACATCATAATCACCCCATTAATTTGGCGAAGGCGAAAATTTTTAATACTCGACTGTAGCATCCCCACAGTTTTTTGCGTGGCAATCAACATCGGCATGGTACCTAGCCCAAATACAAACATTAGAGCCGCCCCTGTAGCGACGTTGTTGCCAGCAATCGCCATCATGAGCGCACCATACACCAATCCACACGGCAAAAATCCCCAAAGCAGGCCAGCAAACAAGGCTTTACCAAAACTATCAATCGGAAACACTTTTTTGCGTATCGGGGCGAGCGATTGCCAAAAGCGCATCCCTACTTTTTCTAACTGATTAAACAGCGGTAACCCAAGCATCGCAAGCCCAATCAACACCAATACCGCACCCAGTACAATTCTTGGCGCACTGTTGCTCATAATGGATTGAAAGATTGCCACCCCAACAAGACTGGCAATCAATCCAAGCAAGGAATAACTGATGAGGCGTCCCAAATGATACGTCAAAATCAAGCCATTTTTTTTGCTGTCCGATACATGCTGCATAGACAGCCCAAAAGCCGTCACAATGCCACCGCACATCCCCAGGCAGTGCGGTGAGCCAAACAATCCCATGCTAAACGCTGCCAAAAATAATGCCCAGGTCATAAAATGCTCCAAAAAAGTCTAAAAATTTTTGCAAGACGTAAATAAATCAATAGAAACAAATCAGCAGGAAGAAAGATAACACCAACGCGTTATTTTTGCTCGTCAGTAGGGTCTTGTGTTTTTGGGGGCTGAGAAGATGAAGGTTTGGCGGGATTTTGCCCCAATTGTTCGCGGCGAAATTGTCTGTCATCTAAAATGACCCGCTGAGATTCATTGTCCAAATCGTCAAATTGGCGTGATTTGATGGCGTAATAAATGGCAAAAATACCCAATACAAATAGCACTAGACTAATAGGAATCAAAAAATACATGCTTTGCATCGTGCATCCCCATTACTTGGCGTAAACAAAAGAATTAAGTTAAAAAAACCATTATACGCTTATTTTGGCATAAATAAATGCGGCAAAATGTCGCAGCATTGCCTTAGCAATTAAATAACAGCAATTAAATAGCTTTTAGAAACCTTTGCACGAATAAACACACAAAAGTTCATTAAATTGGTATAATACAA
>NZ_DALZOJ010000028.1:0-10446 GCF_032004885.1 Moraxella sp. CTOTU47579 | reverse complement strand
CAGCATGCCATTTATTATTCACGTTTTTATTCATTATCATAGGTTAAGTACCTTTTTTATTATCAGATTGTTTTTAAGCGGTTTTATTTAAACATGACAATAGGAAAGTATAAAGTATTGTTGTGTAAAGCAATGCGTTCTACTCAATTAATTTAAAGTTTGGTAGGCATAACTAAATCTGATTGATGCATGCTGAAAAAAACGGAAGAAAATATTTGGTAACCTAGAATACTAAACAGAAGTTTATCGTGACTAAGAACAGAATACAGTTAAACATTCAAAGCTGAATCCATCGTCAAAGTCAAATAAAATAAAATAACATCAATCTACCAAGTTTTTTTCTCCATTGTTGACAGCAGAGGTCACTAGTTACCCCATACCTCATCGGCAATCTCTTTAATTAAATCGAGTTTTGCCCATTGAGCTTCTTCAGTCAAAATATTACCTTCTTCGGTTGAGGCAAAACCACATTGGGGGCTTATACATAACTGGTTAATATCTACAAACTGGGCTGCTTCTTTAATCCGCTCAATAATAACGTTTTTATCTTCCAATTCGCCTGTTTTTGACGTGACTAGACCTAGTACAACTTGCTGATTTTTGATATGTTGTAACGGTGCAAAATCTCCCGCGCGTTCACTATCATATTCCAAGAAAAAACCATCTACTCTGCAGGTACCAAACAACACCTCAGCAATAGGCGCATAACCGCCTTCAGAGAACCAAGTTGAACGAAAATTACCACGACAAATATGCATGGTAATTTGCATATCGTCAGGTTTGGCATCTACAATACGATTGAGTACCGTCACATAATTTTTAGCAACTTTATCCAAATCAATACCACGAGCCTCAAATTCCGCTCGTTTATCGAGCGAGCAAAACTGCCCCCAACTTGTGTCATCAAGTTGTAAATTACGTAGACCTAACGCATAAAATTTGTTTAACGCTTTAATGTATGCGTTAGCAATGTCATCAAATAGCTGGCTTTCTTCTTGGTAAAGGTCAATCGGCTGGTAATTTTCATCACGTATACAAGCCAATAAGTGCAGCATACTGGGTGATGGGATGGTGAATTTTGTTGGGTAATTACCCGCACAATCTTTTAAAAGTTGATAGGCGTTGACAAAGGGATGGTCGTCACTAAAGTCGATTTTACCCACAATGGCAATGGTGTTACCCTTAGGTTTCGCACCCTTAAACGCAACAGGAAATTTTTCAAGGCTAATCATCTCAATGCCATTTAGTCCTGCTAAAAAATCTAAATGCCACCACACGCGGCTCAATTCACCATCGGTCACGGCGTGCAGTCCATGGCGTTTTTGTAGATTCACAAGATTTTAGATTTCGTCTTTTAGGATTTTGTCAAATGCCGCTTGGTTGATTTTGCCAGTTTGCAATTCGGTTTTGGCATTTTTTAGCGCGTCAGTGCGTAAAAACGACCCTACTACATCGTTACGGTATGGCGCTTGGGTTCGTGGGGTTGCCTGCGCAAATATTTGGCTCATAGTTGATTCGCTTTTGTTAAAAAACTTGAAGCGTCACTATAAGAGTTTTTAGCTAATGAGACAAACGCTGATTTTTCAAGGTAAAATGAATTGCGTTTAATATTTTGACTACTAAACTGTGGGTTTGGTAATACATTTTAAGCCTTCGTGCAGTTTCACTTAGCGTAGTCACTGACTTGTTTTACATTCAAGGAATGTATATTTTATCCTATTACGACAGCACTATTGTTAACTGATTCATCTTCAAACTCAACTTGCCCAATACTTGTTATGTTAAAATAATATTTTTAAAATCAATTATTTGCTTACTCCATTTTCAATATTATTAAGTGTTGAGTTGAATTGACTTAAAATTTATAAGGTAAAGCTTATTAAATTGTAAAGACTAATCTGCAAACTAAAAACCCTATCTTTACACTTTCTTTATATCTGCACTTTAACAATTAACGGCAAATTTACAAGCTTCTTGGTAATAATAAGCATTGACAAATTTTATGCTTAATCTATCAAGGAGTTGGCTATGCAAGCGTTAGCAGGGTTGATGGCACTCGGGTTATTTATCTATCTGGTGTACGTCCTTATCAAAACGGAGGAGTTTTAATGACTTCCTCTGCCTTCATTCAAGTCCTTTTATACCTTGGGGTATTATTTATGCTTGCCTATCCGTTAGCAGGATTTATGGTGAAGCGGATGCAAGCCCCTTTATCTGCCAATGAACAACGCTGGTTTTCCCGTTTTGGGATGTTAGGCGTGGACAATCACGGCAAACTCAGTGGTGAGATGAACTGGAAACAGTACGCCATAGCAATTTTGCTATTTAATATCATTGGTTTAGTGGCATTATTCGGGTTGCAATTGCTACAAGGCATTTTACCGCTCAATCCAGAAAAATTTTCCGCACCCACTTGGCATTCAGCGTTTAACACTGCTGTCAGCTTTATGACCAATACCAACTGGCAAAGCTATGGTGGTGAATCTACCATGAGCTACCTGACCCAAATGCTAGGTATGTCATTGCAAAACTTTTTATCAGGAGCAACCGGGATTGCGGTGGCGTTCGCGTTAATACGTGGGTTAACCCGTAAAAACGCCCAAGGTATTGGCAATGCGTGGGTCGATTTGTGGCGAAGCAATCTGTATATTTTGTTGCCCATTGCCATCGTTATTACGTTGTTATTAGTAAGCCAAGGGGTGATTCAAACCTTATCATCAACTGTCAGTGTCAGCACATTACAAGGGGCAGTCCAAAATATTGCCCTAGGACCTGTTGCCTCGCAAGAAGCGATTAAAATGTTAGGCACGAATGGTGGCGGTTTTTTTAATGCCAATTCAGCACATCCGTTTGAAAATCCTACTGCACTTTCTAACTTTATTGAGATGCTCGCCATTTTCTTAATTCCAACAGCGTTATGTTTCTGCTTAGGAAAAATCAGTGGCAATCTGCGTCAAGGTATTGTGATTTTGTCGGCGATGACGCTGTTGTTTTTAGGCATGTATTGGCTCACTGTCAGCAGTGAATTGGCAGGCAACCCTTGGTTGGCTAACCAAGTCAGTGGTCTGGTGTCGCCTGATATGAGCGGCAATATGGAAGGTAAAGAAACCCGTTTTGGCATCGTCGCGTCTTCCCTGTTTGCGACTATTACCACGGCGGCGTCGTGTGGTGCCGTCAATGCCATGCATGACTCATTTACCCCCATGGGCGGTCTGGCTCCCATGCTCCAAATGCAGCTAGGTGAAGTGGTATTCGGCGGTGTCGGTGCCGGTCTCTATGGCATGTTGTTGTTTGCAATCTTAGCCGTGTTTGTGTCAGGACTGATGATTGGTCGTACCCCTGAATATTTGGGCAAAAAAATCGAACCGTATGAGATGAAAATGGTGGTATTAGGACTGCTTGCTGCACCGTTGACAGTACTCATCGGTACAGCGATTAGTGTGATGACGGAGGCAGGTCAAGCCGGGGTATTTAACCCATCTGCTCATGGCTTTAGTGAGATTTTATATGCGTTTAGTTCGGCGGCAAACAACAATGGTTCTGCCTTTGCAGGACTGGGTGCCAATACTCCTTTTTATAATGTGATGTTGGGGATTGCCATGCTGGTAGGTCGGTTTGGGGTTATTTTACCCGTACTGGCATTGGCAGGTTCACTGGCGAAAAAACCACGATTACCTGTCAATAACGGTACGCTACCAACCACTACACCACTATTTGTTGGGCTACTTATCGGCACGGTGTTATTGGTTGGGGCTTTGACTTTTATCCCAGCGTTAGCACTCGGCCCAATTATTGAGCAAATCTGGATGCACCAGTAGCCGTCGCAGACTCAAATTAAAGGAATTTATCATGACACAAACTATTAGTCCTAATCAGCCCATAAATACAAACCATCAGCCGAATGAACCTCATCATAAAAAAACACCACAAAGCATGTTTGCCCCTGAATTGGTCAAACCTGCGTTAAAAGAAACGTTTGCTAAACTAAACCCTAAAGTACAGTGGCGTAACCCGGTGATGTTTGTGGTGTATGTGGGCAGTATTTTAACCACGTTACTAACGATTCAAGCATTAATTTCCCCCGAACATCGCTCAGAGTTTGGCTTTGATTTGAGCGTAACCCTTTGGCTATGGTTTACGATTTTGTTTGCCAATTTTGCCGAAGCCTTGGCAGAAGGACGTAGCAAAGCGCAAGCCGCTAGCCTTAAACAGGCTCGTCAAGACGTCAAAGCCCGTAAACTCCTTAATATCGAAGACCGTACTGCCACCATGACCGTGCTTGCCACAGAATTGGATAAAGACGATATCGTATTGGTGGAAGCCGGTGAAGTGATTCCTGCCGATGGTGAAGTGATTGAAGGCTTAGCCTCGGTGGATGAATCAGCGATTACGGGAGAGTCAGCCCCTGTGATTCGCGAAAGCGGTGGCGACTTTAATGCGGTGACGGGTGGGACTCGGGTATTGTCAGATTGGCTCATCATTCGTATTACCCAAGCGGCTGGACAAGGCTTTTTAGACCGTATGATTTCACTCGTCGAAGGGGCAAAACGCAGTAAAACGCCCAATGAGATTGCGTTAACCATTTTATTGGTGGCATTGACGCTTATCTTTTTAATGGTGTGCGTCACGTTACTGCCTTTTTCACAATTTGCCGTCAAAGCGTCAGGTCAAGGTATTCCAACGTCGCTGGTGATTTTGGTGGCATTGTTGGTTTGTTTAATCCCGACCACGATTGGCGGTTTGTTATCAGCCATTGGCGTCGCTGGGATGAGCCGTATGATGCAAGCCAATGTGATTGCCACCTCAGGGCGTGCGGTCGAAGCCGCAGGCGATGTCGATGTGTTAATGCTCGATAAAACAGGCACCATTACTTACGGGAATCGCCAAGCGTCGCAGTTTGTGGCAGCACAAGGTATTACTGCCAGTGAATTGGCAGAAACAGCGATGCTTGCGTCACTGGCCGATGAAACCCCAGAAGGACGCAGTATTGTTAAACTGGCGGAACAGCAGTTTAATTTGACTGATGCTAATTTTAAAACTCGGCCTTACGAAGCGATTGAATTTACTGCCCAAACTCGGATGAGTGGTACCGATATGGACGGCAGACAAATCCGTAAGGGTGCCTTTGATGCCATTGCCCGCTGGGTTGAACAGGCAGGTGGCATCATGTCAGACAACATTAAACACCAAGTCGAAGAAGTCGCTCGCCGTGGTAGTACGCCACTGGTCATTGCCGATGGTAAAAAAGTACTGGGTGTGGTTGAGCTAAAAGACATTGTAAAAACAGGCATTAAAGAGCGATTTGCTGAACTGCGTAGCATGGGCATTAGTACTGTGATGATTACTGGAGACAATCCCTTAACCGCCGCTGCGATTGCCGCAGAAGCAGGCGTTGATGATTTTATGGCAGAAGCCACCCCAGAGCAAAAACTGGCTCGTATTCGTAGTTACCAAGAGCAAGGTAAACTGGTTGCCATGACTGGTGACGGTACTAATGATGCCCCTGCCTTGGCACAAGCCGATGTGGCTGTTGCCATGAACAGTGGTACCCAAGCGGCAAAAGAAGCGGCGAATATGGTGGACTTAGATTCCAACCCCACCAAACTCATTGAAGTGGTGCAAACCGGCAAACAGATGCTAATGACCCGTGGTGCTTTAACGACTTTTAGCCTTGCTAACGACGTGGCAAAATATTTTGCCATTATTCCTGCTGCCTTTGCCAGCACTTACCCTGCGTTAAAAGTGTTAGATATCATGCATTTAGGCAGCCCAACCAGTGCCATTTTATCTGCCGTCATCTTTAATGCGTTAATCATCATTGCGTTGATTCCACTGGCGTTAAAAGGCGTGAAATACCGTGCTGCCAAAGCAGCGACGTTGCTACGCACCAACCTGTTAATTTACGGCTTAGGTGGATTAATACTGCCATTTATTGGGATTAAAGTGATTGATGTGATTTTAAACACCTTGCATTTGGCGTAACCTGAGGGGAAATACGATGAATACGACAATCTATACCGATAATAATAACCAATCTGCCATTCAATTTGCCATGCTAAAACCGGCATTGCTGTTGTTTATCATCTTAAGCATGATTCTAGGGGTGCTGTATCCGTTGGGGATGACCGCTGTCTCGCAACTGATGATGCCAACGCAAGCCAATGGTAGTCTATATAAAGATAGCCAAGGTAAAACGATTGGCTCACGCCTAATTGGGCAAAACTTTGATGACCCTAAATATCTGTGGGGACGCCCGTCAGCGGCGAAATACGATGCTAAAGCTTCAACGGGCAGTAACTTAGGTCCTCTAAACCCTGAGCTGGCGAAAAATGTGCAAGCCGCCGTTAGCAAATTAAAAGCAAGCGACCCCACCAATACCGCCCCAATACCGCTTGATTTGGTGACTGCCTCTGCCAGTGGTCTTGACCCCCATATCTCACCTGCAGCTGCTGAATGGCAAGTGGGTCGTATTGCCAAACAACGAGGCATTAGCGTAGATACGGTTAAAAAAGCCATTAGTGATAATACCCAAGCCCCACTATTTGGCGTTTTAGGTGAGCCGGTTGTCAATGTCTTGGCAGTCAACGTGGCTTTAGATAAACTGGCTAAGTCACAATAATAAAGTAAGCGTAAGAGTAAGGCATGACTGATAACCGCCCCAACCCTGATGAGCTGCTCAATCAAATTGAGGCAGAGACGTTGACCACGACCCGAGGCAAGCTCAAGATTTTCTTTGGCTCATCAGCAGGTGTGGGTAAAACTTACGATATGCTGATGGTAGCACGACAAGCCCAAGCTCAGGGCTTTAACGTACTTGTCGGCATTGTGGAAACGCATGGACGTAGCGAAACCGCTGCATTGCTCGAAGGCTTAACGATTTTACCACTCAAGCAAATTGACTATCGAGGACAAACCCTTAAAGAATTTGATATCGATGCCGCTTTAGCGATTCACCCAGATATTCTGTTGGTTGATGAACTGGCCCATAGCAATGTGCCGACTTCCCGTCATCCTAAGCGATGGCAAGATGTGGAAGAGCTAATCAATGCAGGCATCAATGTTTATACTACTTTAAATGTACAGCATTTAGAAAGTGTTAATGATGTGGTCAATCAAATCACCGGCATAGCGGTGCGAGAGACACTACCGGATTGGTTTTTTGATGCTGCCAATGAAGTGGTGTTGGTCGATTTGCCTGCCGATGAACTATTAACACGGTTAGAGGAAGGCAAGGTATATTTGCCCAATCAAGCCAAAAATGCAGTAAAAAACTTTTTTCGCAAAGGCAATCTGATAGCCTTGCGTGAATTGGCACTGCGTCGTACTGCTGACCGTGTTGATACCGATATGCGCAATTATCGTAAACAGGCACGGATTTCACCAATATGGAACACCACAGACCAACTATTAGTCGGCTTAAGTAGTACTGGTAATAATGAACGCCTGATTCGCCATGCTGCTAGACTTGGGGGTAGCTTGCATACCAAATGGTATGTGACCCATGTGGAAACCCCATCTAACCTTTCCAAAAATAAGCAAAAAATCTTAGATGCCCTACGTTTAGCGGAAGACATGGGGGCAACGACCCAGATTATTACCGCCAATAGTGTTGCTGAAGGACTGACGAGCTATGCCCATCAGTTTAATATTGGACGCATTGTTATTGGACAACAACGACCCAAATTGGGGTGTTGGCGAAATTCTTTGATCGAGCAAATCGGTAAACAAGACACCAAGCTTGACTTAATCATAGTTAATCAAGTGGCTGACACCACCCCGAATACATCAGCTTCTCTCATTAGCAAAACGCCGAATTATCAAGAGTTATGGGCAAACCATAACGTAAGGGGCTATCTGGTCGCAACCGTGGGTTGTACGTTGGTCACTGCCTCACTTGCTAAACTCACCCAATGGCTGGATTTAGCTAATGTTTTAATGCTGTACTTACTGATAATCGTGTTTGTTTCGGTACGTTTCGGTCGTTTTCCTGGGATTTTTGCGGTTATCGTTAGCGTATTAAGCTTTGATTTTTTCTTTGTTGAGCCAAAATTTTCTTTTTCGGTAAGCGATGTACAATATCTATTGACCTTTGGGGTGTTGATTGTCGTCTCTTTATTAATTAATAACTTAGCGGTTGGGTTACGGTTTCAAGCCCAATCCGCTCGTCGTCGTGAGCTGCAAGCCAAATCGATAAGTGAATTAAGCCAAGGCTTAAGTGCGGCACGTAAAACTGAACAGATTGCTGACCATGCGACGCTGTGGTTATTACAACATTTAGCCAGTTATGCATTAGTTGTCACGCCCAACAATCAAGGTCGGTTAAACTTGGTGAGTGATACCGCCGTACCGTCAGAATTTGATTGGGCAGTGACGCAGTGGGTATATGACCATAATCAGCTTGCAGGATTTGGCACCAACACGCTTACGGCGAACAAAATGCAATACCGTCCACTGGCAGCTTCAGGGCAAGTATTAGGGGTAATTGCCGTCTTGCCCAAAGATACCAGTTATTTTAATCAGCCTGAACAACAGCGTTTTTTAGATGTGGCAGTTGCCCAAATTGCCTTGGCATTGGAGCGAATTTATTTGGCAAAAGTTGCTCAAGAAGCGGTGATTCAAGTAAAATCAGAGCAGCTGCGAGGAACGCTGTTATCGGCATTGTCCCATGATATTCGCACACCGCTTGCGGTATTATCCACGCTCGCTGAAAGTTTATTGCAACTAACACAAACTGAGCAAGAACAGCATCAACTAGCATTAGATATCCAACAGCAAAGTAGGGCCATTGGACGTTTGGTGGTCAATATTTTAGATTATGCGTCACTGCAATCAGGCGGTATAAGCGTTAATAAACAATGGATTAGCCTTGAAGAATTGATTGGTGGAATATTAACTCAATTAGAGTTTGCTCTTGGCACTCGAGATATCATTGTGGATATTCCAGACGCCCTACAATTTATCTATACCGATGAATTATTATTGGCAAGAATTCTTAATAATTTACTCACCAATGCCATTAATTACTCACCGTTAGGGTCACCCATTCATATTCAAGCACTATCAGACAGCCAAAATGATTTTAAAATTAATGTTATTGATGCCGGTGATGGTGTACCCATTGAGATGCAAACTAAGATTTTTGAACGCTTTACTCGTGGTAATCCAGAAAGCACAGTAACCGGTTTAGGGCTGGGTTTAGCCTTAAGTCGTGAACTGGTAAAAAGTTTGGGGGGCACGCTGAGCGTCACCAATGTGGTACCGCATGGGGCATGTTTTACCATAGAACTACCTCAACCTAGCCAAATCGAACAACGACAGTTTGCTAGCCAATTACATAATCAATCGCATATTTCGATTAATTCACCCTCAGATTATGAGAATTTACCGACCTAGATAACGAACCTATGAAAACGATTTTAATCATTGAAGATGAGCCCCATATTGCCCGTTTTATTAAAAAAGTATTAGAAGACGAAGCATGGGTCGTTTATACCGCAGAAACTGGGCAACGAGGCCTTATCGAAGCGGCAACACGTCGCCCTGATTTAATTATTCTTGATTTAGGCTTGCCAGACAGTGATGGACTTGAGATTATCAATGATATCCGTACTTGGTCAAAACTGCCCATTATCGTCTTATCCGCACGTAGTAATGAGCAAGATAAGATACAAGCGCTTAATTACGGAGCGGATGATTATCTAACAAAGCCCTTTAGTATGGGTGAGTTGTTAGCGCGGGTGAATGCGTTGCTGCGTCGTTACCAGAATAACCAAGACAGTGATGCTATCGTTCAAATGGGTGATATTTGTATTGATACTAGTCAACGTGAGGTGAGTAAAAATGGTGAGGTTGTGCATTTAACGCCCATTGAATATCGCTTACTCACAGTACTGATTCGCAATTCTCAGCGTGTCCTCACCCATGAGCAAATCCTTGATGAAGTGTGGGGTAAAGGGCACCAAGACCAAGGGCATTATGTGCGAATTTTTATGTCAAATTTGCGACAAAAGCTTGAAGACAATCCTTCACGACCTAAGCATTTCTTAACAGAGGTTGGCGTTGGCTATCGGCTTAAAATGTAAATTTAACAATTGAGATTGCAAAAATTTTTGTGTAAGCCTTAGCATATTGCGTGATAAGGATCAGCATAGAATTCGGATCACATATAATATTGAATACATTTTTTTGATATTTAATTGATGGGATTACTACGTAAGTTTATAATGAGGTTAGCACAGAAAACCGAAAAATAATACTTTAAGGGATTTTTTGCAACATTTTTAATTAAATCTCATCTGTCTAAAAAACGAACACTTTTTAGAATATTGATAATTGTTTACTTTATCATAAAATTACAATATGTATGTTTGACGACTTATTAAAAAGCTATTCCAATAAGCACCCATGAATTAGTACTTAGGAATTTCTAATATGAAAAAACCGCTG
>NZ_DALZOJ010000027.1:0-10590 GCF_032004885.1 Moraxella sp. CTOTU47579 | reverse complement strand
TAATTGATTATGTAGCTTATCCTAGCATATTTTTTAATCGTGAACAGGTTCTAAGCGGTAACTTTTGGCATCTATACCTTGTTGATTGAGCCAATAGGTCATGACAATGGCGGATACGATAGCATCGGTATCTGGTTTTTTGTGCCCAAAAACAGCAATGGTTGTCATAAAATTACCCCAATATAAAACACAGCTATTATATCATCTTGTCAAAATCAAACGGTTGACTGGCAAGTTTGCGATGAAAAAGCCGATATTGACTAATCGGCTAACTTTACCATTAAGTGCAAAAAAACTACATGGCTGATTGGATAAGGTGAATGAGGCGCTCACCGATTTGGACGGTTTCATCGGCGCTCATGTTGAGCGGTGGCAATAAACGAATGGCATTACCGCCTGCCACATTGATGATTAGATGATGATTGTCACGCGCTTTATCGACCAAGGTATCAAATGCAATGCCGCGATCCTGTGGCATCACCACCCCTAGCATCATGCCTTTTCCGCGTACAGTAACCCCTTCGCTACCCAGCTCACTGGTGATTTGCTCAATCAATGCTGCGCTATTGCTTAGCGTAGTTGCCATCATATTCTCATCATCAATGACATCAATCACTTCACTAACCACACGGCAAGCAAGCGGCGTACCACCATACGTTGAACCGTGCGAGCCATAGCTAAAAATATCATTGGCTTTTGCGGTGGTCATGCACGCACCCACAGGAAAACCATTACCCAACCCTTTTGCTGTGGTCAAAATATCAGGTTTGATGGATGAATGTTGATAGGCAAAGTATCGCCCCGTACGACCATTACCCGTTTGTACTTCATCTAAAATCATTAATAAGTCATGGTCATCGCAAACTTTGCGAACTTGGGTTAAAAAATCAAAGCCATTGGCAGCGGTATTGACGCCACTTTCACCTTGGATAGGCTCAAGCATCACAGCGCAAACATTGTCATTATCGGCAATCGCTTGGTTAATCGCTTCAATATCCCCAAAAGGCACACGAATAAAATCCTCATCTAAGGTAAAAAATCCAGCTCTAGCCATCGGATTTGCAGTGGCGGATACGGTCAATAGGGTGCGTCCATGAAACGATTTTTCCATCACAATCACTTTGGCTTGGGTTTGCCCACGATTTGATGCAAACAGTCGCGCCATTTTTAATGCCGCTTCGTTGGCCTCGGCACCGCTATTGGCAAAAAATACTTTATCCATGCCTGCGACTTGGCATAACTTTTCACCCGCGCGCTCTTGCCAATCAATACCAAAAAGATTGCTGGTATGCACAAGCGTTGCGGTTTGATCGGCAATCGCGGCAGTGATACGCGGATGACAATGCCCCAGGCCACAGACAGCAATCCCTGTTAACGCATCCAAATACGGCGTTCCGTCAGCGGTATAAAGGTAACTACCTTGACCTTTGACAAAGCTAATGGGCTGGCGTTTATAGGTGGGAAGTAAATAAGAGCTCATGGGGATTCCTTTAATCATAGTTAGCGAATCATAGTCAGCGAGTCATAGCTAGCGCAATCACTAACCAATCAAATCTACGTTATTTAAAAGCGTCTAATTCGTCACTAAACGGGGTGTCTTCTGCACCGATTTTATAGTCCTCATTCGCCCAAGCGCCTAAGTCAATGAGTTTACAGCGCGCACTGCAAAATGGCTTGGTAGGGTTATCTGCCCAAACGGTGAGTTTGCCGCAGCAGGGACAGGGGTAAGTTTTGACAGGTGCATTTGATGGGGTCGGCTCGGTTTTAGACATAAACAAAAGGTATTCTTAAAAATGGTGTATCGGATTATTTGCCATAGTATACTATAAATCCTTTTTTTTGGGCGAATCAAGCGACTGTTCATGCTAAGTCATCAATTTACCAGACCGTTTCAACCCGATCGTATCCGTCATCCCAGAGATTTTCAGCCACTTGCCGCAACATTTTGGCAGCAACCCGCCATTTTTCTTGAAATCGGTGCAGGGAAAGGCAAGCATGCCTTGAGTTTTGCCAGCAATAATGCCAATGCCCATCTCATCGCGATTGAACGTACCGCAGAAAAATATCAAGCCATGCAAAAAATGGCGAATCAAACGCAGTTGTCTAATTTAACGACTATTCATGCTGATGCCATTGCTTGGGTCACCCATGCTGTACCTGCACAAAGCTTGTCAGGGGTGTTCATTCTTTACCCTAACCCAGAGCCGCATAATCCCAACCAACGTTGGCTCAATATGCCGTTTTTTGAGTGGTTACTGTCTCGGTTAAAACCAGGTGGCGAGCTTATACTTGCCAGTAATATTGAAAGTTATATAGAGGAAGCCGAGCATAAAGCACAGACGGTTTGGCAAGTACCGGTGGAGAAAACCCAAGTACCCAATCATAGTGAGCGCACGCATTTTGAGGTGAAATACCTAGCGCGTGGCGAGGCCTGTTGGCAATTGAGCATAAAAAAACCGCATGGTTATACCACACGGTTTGATGATTTTAATTCACTTTAGTCAGGTTTTAACGCAAGGGGCGTGGTTTGGGTGTCATCGGCACGTACCACATAAGTTTTGGCGATTTTATCATGTAAGCTTAATCGCTCTTTGCTGGTGAGCATCATGACCAAATCAACAACTAACACAACCAAACCAAAAATCGATAAAGAGTAAGCCAATGTGGTAAATAACCCACGCATAATGATTAAGTTAAAAAATCCAGGAATGGCATTGGATTGGCGATCCAAAATACGTATGCCCATTATCATCTTACCGATGGTCTGACCACGGCGCATCAATAATAGCACTTGCGCAATCATTAAGCCCCATACCAAAATATTGGTTAACAACAATATATGCTCAGGTAATGCTGACATGAGTTCCATCTGCTGGGCAGAGGTCAAGCGGGTTTGTCCGGCTTCTGCCCATTTGAGTAACTTATCAAAATTTGGGCTGTTATATAGGGAGATAAACAGCGGCGACGACGCCAATACCATAAGCAGGGTATCTACTAATTTTGCTGCGATACGACTACCGATGCTAGCAAGGTCTAACTGTTTTTTAGCGTGTGCAATGTCTTGGTTCGCGCTAAGTTTCTTGGTCAATGTGACCTTGGTAGGGTTAGGGGATTTGTGCGGGTTATTCACTGAATACCGATCCCAAACATTCTCAGAATCTTCTGAAGGCGATATAGGATTAGGCGTGTTGTTAATAATATAATCTGCTTCATCAGAAGCGGGCTGCTCACGTTGGTGGGTATCGACTGACAAGCTTTCATCAATTATTGGACGGTAAAAAAATTGCCCATCCGTCATCGCATTGACCGTGTTCCAGTTATCCATCCCTTGATGCCACATCAAATCAGTGAGTAACACTTGCCCTGTGGCAAGCATTTGATTAAGTTGTTCAAGGGTATAAGGGCCGGCTTGCACATTATTGCGAGCTAGAAAAATATGCATGTAATAACTCTACTTCTACTGGGTGGTAAAATTTGAATGACTGTATCTTATTATATGATGTTTTGCAACATCGTGCTAAAAATCGCTTATTATGCAAAACAGGTTATACAAACATCCCATTCAAAAAATCGCAATAGCTTGATGAATTGAAGTCAACAGTATCTAAACCATTAGCTATGCTTGGCTAGTAATGATTGGGTGGTAATAATTGGTAGGTGGTAATTATCTATCATAGGGTTAACTAAAAGTATGCTAATATTTTTCGTTCAGCCTACGATTATTTTTCTTATTCTTATTCTTATATTATCAGATTGTATTTATGTCAGCGACTCATCCCACCAACGCCATCATTGATTTTGATAAACCTTGGTATCACTATTTGACTTATTTTCCGAATTTTCCCAAGCTTGACGCAAAACATACTCATTCAATACATAGTCATGCCCTTGCTATCAATGCTATCAATATTGTTGAAAATTTGAATGCTTGTTTGGATAGATTTGAGGATGTAAACGCCAGCCGTATAGCCAATTTTGAAAACTTACCCATTCGCTTTGTTGACCAAGCGTGTCTGCCTGAGGATGAGGCTTATGAGAGTTTTATTGCCAAGACAGGGAAAATTCCAACCCGTGGCAATCACCATGATTTATTAAACGGTTTAATTTGGCTGAATTTTCCGCAGTCCAAAGCGATCTTTAACGAACTTCATGCCAAAGATATTTTGCGACATGGTATTCATAACGCCAGAACAGCGCTGCGTAATGCGTTAACGGTATTTGATGAAAATGGCGGCATTGTGGTGAGTTCAGATAGGCTATTGCTTGAACAGTTACAAGCATTTAAATGGCAAGCAGCTTTAGTCACTCATAGAGCAAATTGGTTGGCTCAACATCGTACCATTGCCTTTTTTCCATTTGGTCATGCCCTGCTTGAAAAATTGCTTAACCCAAGAAAAAATATCACCAGTCATACCTTGCTGATTTTAGTAGATGAGGGTTGGTTTGCGCAATCCATAGACAGTCAGAGAAACCAGCTTGATACCGCAATCGCTAAGCTATTTCGACAACTGGCAATGCCATATTTAGCGGATAATGCAGTTAAGCTATCATCCAAAAGCTTTCAGCCGTTACCTGTGATGGGTATCCCTGGCTATAGTGATGACAATGTGATACCCGCATTTTATCAAGATGAGGCTGTTTTTAGGCGTCCAAGAGCTTTTAGCGCGCCTATTTTTTCATTACATGACTGATAAGTGACCAGAAAATTTATAACAGTGGCTAGAGTGGTTGCGGTGATTGCCCAGTCTATGAATCTTGCTTGATAAAAGCCGGTTAATCCGTTAGCATTAAAGCAATCTCTAGTTCATCCAGTCGCATTTATTGATGAAACTCATAATTACTAATAAAAATATTGGAGCATCAGCATGACCACCAAAGTCGTCAAAATTGATAATAGAGTTCGTATGATTACAGGTAAATTAGCCCCACATCTTGAAATTCAGTGGGAACATTATACGTTGGCAGAATTGCAATCATTGCTTGAGACGGTGGTTCGTTTTGAAATTGAGCACAACTTTCGTCGTCATAAAGATTATAAAGATAGCAAAGGCGCTAACATTCAAGTGTTTAATGATGCCAACGAACTTAAAGTCACAAGTTTAAAAGACGAATTACTAATCATCCGCGATAGCCAAATCGATTCACAATAACTATAAATCCGCGAATCAATCAAAATCCAAGCCGAATGACTTGGATTTTTTTATAAGTTAGATTTTTTCGTCATGTGGTTAGTGATTGTTGAAGCAAACTTATCGCCTTAAACGCTCAATGATTGGCATTGATAAAAAAATAATCGATAGCCGTCTAAGCATGGTATAATTGTCAGTTTTTATTGACAAGCGAATGATGGGTGACACGATGAAATACCCTAAAATCTACGACGTAATTGTGATTGGTGGCGGTCATGCTGGCACAGAAGCGGCGCTAGCTGCTGCGCGCATGGGTCAGCAGACGCTATTATTGACGCATAATATTGAAACCTTGGGACAGATGAGCTGTAATCCTGCGATTGGCGGGATTGGCAAGTCGCATTTGGTGCGTGAAGTCGATGCGTTGGGCGGCGCTATGGCGCTTGCCACCGACAAAGCAGGGATTCAGTTTCGTGTGTTAAATAGCCGTAAAGGTGCCGCTGTCCGTGCTACACGTGCGCAAGCAGACCGTATTTTATATAAAGCGGCGATTCGATATACTTTAGAGAATCAGCCAAACTTGGATATTTTCCAACAAGCGGCGGATGATATTTTGGTTGAAAACGGCAAAGCCGTAGCCGTGGTTACCCAATCAGGGATTGAATTTGCTTGCGGCGCAGTGGTGTTGACGTCTGGCACTTTTTTAGGTGGTACTATTCATATTGGGTTAGAAAATCACAAAGGTGGACGTGCAGGCGATCCGCCTTCTATCCTTTTGGCGGATAGATTGCGTGAACTCAAGCTGCCGGTTGGACGCCTAAAAACAGGCACGCCACCACGCATTGATGCGCGCACGGTAGATTTTAGTGTCATGACCGTGCAGCCAGGGGATACACCACTGCCAGTCATGTCGTATTTGGGCGATGTGTCCATGCATCCGCGCCAAATCAACTGCTATATCACCCATACCAATGAACGCACCCATGACATTATCCGCAGCGGGCTGGATCGCTCACCCATGTATTCAGGGGTGATTGAAGGCATTGGTCCCCGTTATTGCCCATCGATTGAAGATAAAATTCATCGGTTTGCTGATAAAGACAGCCATCAGATTTTTATTGAGCCTGAAGGGTTGACCACCCATGAGCTTTATCCCAATGGGATTTCAACGAGTTTACCATTTGATATCCAGTTGGCTTTAGTCCGCTCGATGAAAGGGCTGGAAAATGCGCACATTTTGCGTCCTGGCTACGCGATTGAATACGATTATTTTGACCCACAAAATCTTAAACCAAGCCTTGAGACCAAATCCATTGATAACCTATTTTTTGCTGGTCAAATTAATGGAACCACTGGGTATGAAGAAGCCGCTGCGCAGGGTATCTTAGCTGGCTTAAATGCTGCACGTCGCACCCAAGGACTGGATGCTTGGACACCGCGCCGCGACCAAGCCTATATTGGTGTGTTGGTAGATGATCTCATCACCCATGGCACCAAAGAGCCGTATCGTATGTTTACCAGTCGTGCCGAATACCGTCTGCTACTGCGTGAAGACAATGCCGATCAACGCTTGACAGAAATTGGTCGTGATTTAGGACTGGTGGACGATGCACGCTGGCAAGTGTATAGCGATAAAATGACAGCGATTGAGCAAGAAACCGCACGTTTGCGCTCGCTTTGGGCAACGCCCACTAATACGCTGGGTCAATCATTTATCGATAAAACCGGTGAAGTATTGACCAAAGAAAATAACGCGCTTGATTTGTTAAAACGTCCAAACGTATCATTTGATGATATTAGCGAATTGACCCAATCTCCGGTGTCTGCCGAAGTGGGTGAGCAAATAGAAATTGGTGTCAAATACGCCGGTTATATCGATCGTCAGCAAGTTGAAATCGGTCAGATGAAAAAACTTGAACACACGCTCATTCCAGACGATTTTACTTATCATGATATCTCTGGGCTTTCCAATGAAATCGTGCAAAAACTTGAAAAAGTGCGCCCAACGACGCTTGCCCAAGCCAGTCGCATTAGCGGCGTCACGCCAGCTGCGGTACAGCTTTTGGCCATGATGATTAAAAAAAGCAAAAAAGCGCGTGAAGTGCTAAGCTCTTAACTTTAGACCATGCTACATAAGTCCCATGGTATTGGTATGTGCCATACTTGGGACTTTTTTATTTTCTACTCAAAAAAATTATTATGCTAACTGCCTTTCTCTTTGCGCTAAAAATTACCTTGCCCAATATCTTGCTGATGTTATTGGGAGTGATGATGCAAAAAAAACAAACCATCAACCAGTCGTTTGTTGAAATCGCCTCTAATATGGTCTTTAATTATTGTCTGCCATGTTTGCTATTTTTTAGTATTCTAAAAAGTGACATTCATTTTGCTGAGCAGGTCGATTTGATTAAATCGGGATTGATGGTCACTTTTGGACTGTTTTTTCTCGGTGAGCTATTTGCCTATTTTTTTGTCAAAGATAGCCGCGATAAAGGTGTGTTTGTACAAGGTGTCTTTCGCAGTAACATGGCGATTATGGGGCTGGCGACTGTGACTAATGCATACGGTAGCCAAGGCGTGAGTATCGGTGCGGTTTATATGGGTCTTTTAACCATTGTGTATAATGTGTTATCTGTGATTAGCCTAAGCAGAAATGATAACAACAGCCAAGGCGTGGTTAAAAAAGCCATCACCATGACCAAAAAAATCGGGCAAAATCCGTTAATTATTGCGTTGGTATCAGCGTTTGCTTATAAGTTATTGCAGCTGCCGATGCCGCCTGAATTTATCATCAAAACAGGCGAGTTATTGGCGGCGGTAGCATTACCGTTAGCTTTGATTTGTGCAGGTGCGACACTCGATATCAAGTCGATGCTCAATATGACAGGCGTGTCTATGCAGGCTAGCATCGGTCGAATTATCGTGGCGCCTATCACCGCGGTCATGGTGGGTGTATTGATGCAATTATCACCGATACAAATGGGCGTGATGTTTATTATGGTAACATCGCCCGTTGCTGCTGCCAGTTATGTGATGGCTCGCAGCATGGGCGGCAATGAAATATTAGCGGCCAATATTTTAGGATTTACCACCGTGTTTTCCATGTTTAGTCTAGCCATCGGCATGGCATTATTGCGCCATTTTGGCTTGGCGTAGCACAAAATTGGCTAATCTTAGATTATTCAAAATAGTGTAGCCATTTTAGCGCAACTTCATCAACGTTATCGATACTGTCGGACTTCGGCAACCATTCGCGGCTAGCGGTGACGCGAATCGCATTGGTTTGATTGATATCATATTGACTACCAATACTGATTTTGGGCTGCCAATAGCTTTCGTTATCGCTATCGCCACTTAACCAAAACGGCAGTGTTAATTCCGATATCGCACGCCAATTTGAACGCAATTCTGCATTGCACCCGACATTGACGCCAAGCCCAGCACGATAACCATGATATAAGCCTTTACCAAACTGCGCTGCAATACTGCCCAAGCCATAGCAAATATTGGCGGGCATATCGCCTGTATTTGGAGCAGCGCTACCGATCGCCACGCTTTTACCAAATTCACCGCTGATATTTGCGACCAAATGATTGTCTATAGCGCTGTGGTCATCTTTGTTGCTACTGTCGATACCCTTGATACCATCAAAGACTCGCTGTAAGCCAATATTGCCACCCCATGAAACACCTTTTTTTGCACTATTAATCGGATGCAATGAACGCACATCAAATAATCCGAGCTGCTCAAGTTGCACGCTATCTCGGTGGTCGGCGTTGTCATGGATGCTAAGACCCATATTTAATGCCGTTAATTGTGAGCCTATGGGATAGCCATCAATTTTATCCAACGCATCACGATACACCATGCGGTAATTTAAAGTGATAGCCTGGTTACTGTCTAACTTAGGTCTTCCACTCACCCCACCAAACGACTGCTGACTGACCCCAATATCAAATCGACTTAAAGGATTAGCCAGTACAGGATTGTCGCGGCTAGGCAATATTTGAGAACTTAACGCCCGATTTTGTTGAGTATTATTAAAAGCCTTGGGATGATTTGCCGCGTTGCGGGCGTTTAATTGCGCTTGCACAATAGTCGGTGTTGAAGGACTAAAATTGGTAGCGCGAATCAAATTTTCGTGGTTTAACATGCGTACTACTTGGGCAGGGGAAATCATTGGGGAGTCATTCACTAAAAAATTTTTATCAGGAAAAATAGAATTTAGTAACACCAAAATTTCAGAGGCGCAATTATCGGATAACAGATAATAAGGCAAATTTTGGTCTTTGATTTCCCAAGTTCGATAGGCCAGTTGTTTAACTTGTTTATCGCTGAGATTGAGCTGATACTGCCACACATTGCGCCCATTATCTTGCAAATATTCTTTGATACCTTGCTGATAATTGGTCATGGTAAATTCGCCTGTATTGCCACCGATACTGGATTTGTAAGCAAATTTTAAAAAATGCTCACCGTCGGTGACTTTCGGGGTGAAGTTCAAATAGTAATGATTGCTAAGGTCGGCATTATCAAATCGCAAAAAACTATGGGCAAACGCAGACGGTGGGCTATCTAAATACTCACTGGCAAAAATTAATGAGACGGATTGGGGATTGATTTTTTGTAGCCATGAATCGAGCGTATCACAATGTTGATGGGGTAGGCTTGAGGTATCGATGGCTAAGTTTTCAATGAGCCACTGTGTACGAGCGGGAAAGCGACATTGGACAGAGGCATTATTTTTTTGGGTAGGGTGAAATAACTGTGTGAGCATTTCATCAAGTTCTGCTTGGGGATTTTTGGCGCCTTGCGCGCTGGCGAAAAATTGTCGTTGGCTCGCTTGTGAGTTAAAACGATTGTTGACCCGACTTTCAAAGGGCTGTTTTGTGGTGACTGTTTCAGGATAATACAATAACCGCAGCCACGCTTTTTGCGCCGCTAAGTTTTGCTCATGGGCTGATGTCAATGCCGTTTGCAGCGTTTGGGTGGCGGTAATAGGCGTCGGCGTAGATAGGGCTGTATCTGACAAAAATTGCTGAGCTGGCGCATCTGATACATGTGACACAGGCGCTGCTAACGCATAATGTTGGCCGGATATTAGGCTTAATACAAAGACTGCTTGAGCCAACTGCTTTTGATTAAAAGCTGTTTTTTTTTGATTAAAAACACGGGTTACAGCGTGTTGATGATAGCCGTATTTGAGAGAGTTCATAGCGGTGCTCTTTTTATAAGGTAAAGTTTTATAAGGTAAGTTTTCACAACTTTTGATAAGCAAAGCATATAATATCTGTGTGCAAATTAACATTGCCCAATTTGTAATTACGCCGTTGTAGGCAGCTAGGCGGCTGTAAGACGACTTGCCAAATAGATTTTATCCGCTTAATTTGCTATAATTTTTTAATTATTTAACCCCACTCTCAACTTGAAATAAGCAACTCAAACTGAAGTGGGGGGTTAC
>NZ_DALZOJ010000026.1:0-11676 GCF_032004885.1 Moraxella sp. CTOTU47579 | reverse complement strand
CCAATCTTGCTTTCATTGCTTTGTTATTGAAAAGATTGTGAACAGGTTCTTAGATGATATCAATAAAGAAACCAAATTTTTAATTGAACTTGCTAAAGTCCGATTACCAGAATTACTCACCCATCTTGAACCTGACCAACTCGCTGCTTTAGTCGATCATAACGAAAGCCAGCAATCGATTGCCAATCTAGCCGACGCCCATATTTGTTACCTTGTCGACCATCATAAACTTGGTGATTTGACCACTGCCGAACCTGCCTATATTCGATTTGAACCTGTCGGCTCTACCAGCACCATTTTATACCATATGTTTATGGAAAAGAGTTTGCTGATTTCTCAGCAAATGGCGACATTGATGGCAGGTGCAATCATTTCTGATACGCTTAATCTGACAGGTCCTACCACTACAGACAGTGACAAGCAAGCTTTAGATGCCTTAATTCACCTTGCAGGGATTCACGATATAAACAGCTTTGCCAATCAATTATTCGATGCAAAAAGCAATATCAGCGACTTAACGGATGATGCGTTAGTCACTACCGATTATAAACAGTTTATTTTCTCAAATAAAAAATGGGCAATCGCTAGTATCGAAACTGTTAAACCTGATGTGGTGTTGTCGCGCATTGAGGGCATCCAACAAGCCAGTGAGCTAATCCGCCAAAGAGATGGCTTGGATTATATGCTAGTTATTATTGTTGATATTTTAAAACAGCAATCTTGGGCGGTTGGTAGCAACGATGCACAAAATGAAATCATTGAGCAAGCATTTGATACCAGACTCAATGATAAATTGCTTGATTTGGGTAACTTGGTCAGCCGAAAAAAACAATTTGTGCCTACTTTAGAAGCATTTTATGCCCAATAGTCAGTTTTTAATTCACAAAAAAGGGCTAAATTGTTAGCCCTTTTTTTTATTCAAAAATATTTTTTATGCTTCAACTTTACCCAAATTCGGAAACTTTACCGATAAAATCGCTGTCACTGTTAGCACGGCGGCAATAAAGCCTAACGAGATAGCCATCGGCACATGGAACACATCAAGCAGCAGCATTTTTGCGCCAATAAACACCAAGATGACACTAAGCGCATAAGGCAATAAATGGAATTTATCCGCCAAACCCGATAACAAGAAGAACATCGCCCGTAGACCCAAAATAGCCAGCAAGTTTGCCGTCAAAACAATAAACGGGTCGGTAGTGACCGCGAAAATTGCAGGAATCGAATCCACCGCAAAAATCACATCCGACAATTCAACCAAGATAAGCACCACCGCTAGTGGGGTAAAATACTTAACGCCATTTTTTACCAACACAAACCGCTCTTGACCTGACGCATCATGGCTGTCATCGCTGATTTTCAGATGTTTTTGTAAAAACTTATATAAGCCTGACTGCTTCGGGTCTTCTTGCTCATCGTGGTTTTGCCACATTTTTACACCCGTATACAGCAAAAACGCACCAAAAATATATAAAATCCAGCTAAACTCCGTGACAAGCCAAGCCCCTGCAAAAATCATCACCGTGCGCATGACAATCGCACCAATCACCCCGTACAGTAAAATCTTCCGTTGCATCGCAGGTGACACCGCAAACGCCGCAAAAATCATCAGCCATACAAAAACGTTATCAATGGCGAGCGATTTTTCCAGTAAATATCCTGTAAAAAACTCCCCTACTTTTTGAGTGGCGATAGCATTGCCAAAATTTTGTGATAGATACCACCATAGACCGCCTGCAAACAACACAGACACGCCCACCCAAATGGCACTCCAAATACCCGCTTGTTTCATCGAAACCGCTTCACCATTTTTTGGGGTTTTAAAGGTAAAAAAATCAACCAATAACAGTATCGCTACGATAGCAAAGAACACGGCATATAGCATGGGACTGCCAATGCTCATGGGTTCTGTCATTTGATTCGCTGCTGCAAGTAACATTATCGCTCCTTAGTATGCATTTACAAACTATGGCTGGCAATAAGTCAAAGGATTTTGGAAAAATGCTAAGCACAAAAAAACCTTGACTCACACCGACCAAATATGTGGTTGTGTTAAGTCAAGGTCTGGCTTACTATTTGATAATTAGCTCAATATATGGCTAAAAAATAGCTGATTTACCGGTAAGCGGCTGCTTACGTAATGACGATAAATCACAAACTGCTGAAGTGAGAAGTTACTCCCCTTGATAGCGATAATGTAGCAGATAAACGACGACTTATCAATAGAATTTATCAATCAGTAAATTTTGAATTTATTGTTTATGTTAGCTAGCGTATTTAAAGCTTAACCAGTCAATTAAATACTTTCCCCGTACAGTTAGAATGGTAAACTAACAGTCATGCGTAAAATTATTCATATCGATATGGATGCGTTTTTTGCCAGTGTTGAGCAACGGGATAATCCTGAGTTACAAGGTAAGCCATTGGTCGTTGGCGGTGATCCCAATGGGCGTGGCGTCGTCGCAGCAGCAAGTTATGAGATACGCAAGTTTGGTGTGCATTCTGCCATGTCATGCTATCGAGCCCGTCAGCTATGCCCCCAAGCAATTTTTGTCAAACCACGCTTTGAGGTGTATCGTGAAGTTAGTGAGCAAATTCGTGCCATCATGCACCAATATACGCCACTGGTCGAACCCTTATCACTGGATGAGGCGTATCTGGATGTGACCGATAGCCCGCATGAAAAAAATTCTGCGACACTAATTGCCAATCGCATTCGCCAACAGATTTTGCGGCAAACGCAACTGACCGCTTCAGCAGGCGTGTCTTATAATAAAATGCTTGCCAAAATCGCGTCAGATTTAAATAAACCCAATGGTATTGCGGTGATTACACCTGAGCAAGGATTGGACTTTATTGCCAATTTACCGGTAAAAAAATTTCATGGCATTGGCAAAGCCACCGTCAAAATGTTGCATGACATGGGTATATTTACAGGATTGGATTTACGCAATACCCCAGCGGACGTATTAAAACAACGCTTTGGCAAACGGGGTGATTTCTTTCACCAAATTGCCCACGGTATTGATAATCGAGAGGTTAAAGCTGAGCGCAAACATAAATCTGTCGGTTCTGAGACAACGTTTGTGCACAATACTATGGATGATAAAATCATTGTGGCTGCCCTATATCGCGAAAATAGCCAAGCGTTTAAAGATTTACAAAAAAAGCAGTGTTACGCTCGCACCATCACCATTAAAATCAAATACAGCGATTTTAGTGTGATTACCCGCTCTCATAGTATTTCTTCCCACTTTGAGCAGGAATCTGATGCCCATTATTGGATTCAATGGCTATACGAGCATACCCCAAAACTTTTACCCGTACGTTTGGTTGGGGTGACTTATTCAAATTTGCTGCAAGCTGAAGCCTCGTCACAGATGCCATTACTATAAATCACTATAAACCAAATTTTGCCAAGATATTTTTGTAGTTGACTGTTTAAACAATTTTTATATAAAACCTAACAACAGTAAAACCCTGCTATATTGCAGGGTCTTACTTTATTGTTATCCTACTTAATTAAAATTAGATCAACCTAACTTAACTTAACGATTGTTAGGTAAGCTGTGCTACGTTAATTTTGTTTGCTTCTTCAGTATACTCGCTCATACGGTCGAAGTTTAAGTATTTGTAGATATCGGCTGACATGCTGTTAAGCTTACCAGCATATTGTTGGTATTCTTCGTTGGTAGGAAGTCTACCAAGTACCGCCGCCACCGACGCCAACTCGGCAGAAGCCAAGTACACGTTGGCACCTTGACCTAAACGGTTCGGGAAGTTACGTGTCGAAGTTGATACGGCGGTTGATTTTGGTGCGATACGCGCTTGGTTACCCATACACAGTGAACAACCCGGCATTTCAGTCCGTGCGCCCGCTTGTGCATAGACATTGTATAGACCTTCATCCATCAATTGGCGCGCATCCATTTTTGTGGGTGGTGCAATCCATAGACGCGTGGTCAAGCTACCCGCAGGTACTTCTTTGAGCAACGCGCCCGCTGCACGGAAGTGACCGATGTTGGTCATACATGAACCGATGAACACTTCATCAATCTTGTCGCCGGCAACGTCTGCCAAGGTTTTGGCGTCATCTGGGTCGTTTGGACAGCAAAGAATCGGTTCTTTGATGGCGCTCATATCGATAGTGATGTCAGCAGCATATTCTGCATCTGCATCAGCGCGTAATAATGTTGGGTTGGCAAGCCATGCCTCCATACCTTTGATACGGCGTGCAATCGTACGGGCATCGCCATAACCTTCAGAAATCATCCATTTGAGTAAGGTGATGTTTGACGTTAGGTATTCTTTTACTGATTCTTCAGACAGGGTGATAGTACAACCTGCGGCTGAACGTTCGGCAGAGGCATCTGATAATTCGAATGCTTGTTCAACGGTTAAGTCTTCTAAACCTTCGATTTCTAAGATACGGCCGTTAAATACGTTTTTCTTACCGGCTTTCTCAACGGTCAATAAACCTTCTTTAATGGCTTGGTAAGGAATCGCATGTACCAAGTCACGCAAGGTGATACCAGGCTGCATTTCACCGACAAAACGTACACGAACTGATTCTGGCATATCTAATGGCATCACACCGGTTGCTGCAGCAAACGCCACTAGACCTGAACCTGCTGGGAACGAAATACCCATTGGGAAGCGGGTATGTGAGTCACCACCCGTACCAACGGTATCAGGCAATAGCATACGGTTTAACCATGAGTGAATAATACCATCACCTGGACGTAATGATACACCGCCACGATTCATGATGAAGTCAGGGAGTGTGTGCTGAGTTTCTACATCGATTGGTTTTGGATAAGCTGCCGTATGACAGAATGATTGCATGACCAAATCTGCAGAGAAGCCTAAACAAGCCAAGTCTTTTAATTCGTCACGGGTCATAGGACCTGTGGTATCTTGCGAACCCACGGTGGTCATTTTTGGTTCACAGTAGGCACCAGGACGGATACCTTCTACGCCACAAGCTTTACCGACCATTTTTTGCGCTAAAGTATAGCCTTTACCAGTGTCGACAGGTTGTTCGGGTTTTGCAAAAGTGTCAGACGCGCCCAAACCTAGATATTCACGGGCTTTGTTGGTCAAGCCGCGACCTACGATCAATGGAATACGACCACCGGCACGCACTTCATCGAGCAGCGTTGGTGATTTTAATTCAAAAGTTGCAATCACTTCATCAGAATCATGTTTGGTGATTTTGCCGTCATGTGGGTAGATATCAAATACATCACCCATGTTAAGTTTGCTAACATCTACTTCGATAGGTAATGAGCCAGCATCTTCCATGGTGTTGAAGAAAATCGGTGCGATTTTACCACCCAATACAAGACCGCCGGCACGTTTGTTTGGCACGCCTTTGATGTCATCACCCATTAACCACAATACGGAGTTGGTCGCTGATTTACGGCTTGAACCGGTACCAACCACGTCACCCACGTATGCCAATGGAATACCGTCTTTTTTCATCTCTTCGATTTGTTTCATCGGACCAATCACGCCGTCTTGGTCTGGCACAATGCCTTCACGCGCATTTTTTAGCATCGCTAATGCGTGCAGGGGGATGTCTGGGCGTGACCATGCATCTTGGGCAGGTGATAAATCATCGGTGTTGGTTTCACCGGTGACTTTGAAGGTTTTGTAAGTAGCTTTTTTTGGTACTTCTGGACGGCTGGTGAACCATTCGGCGTTTGCCCAAGATTGTAACACTTCTTTGGCTACTTCATTGCCCGCTTCCGCTTTTTCAGTGACATCATTAAAGGCATCAAATACCAATAAGGTTTTTTTCAGCGCGTCGCCCGCACCTTTGGCCAATTCTTTATCATCTAATGCTTGGATTAATGGTTCTACGTTGTAGCCACCTTGCATATGACCCAATAATTCAATCGCTTTTTGTTTTGAAATCAGCGGCGAAGTGGTTTCGCCTTTAACGATGGCCGCTAGAAATGCCGCTTTAACATACGCTGCTTGGTCAACCCCAGGTGGAATACGGTTTTCTAATAAGTCTACAAGTGTCGCTTCTTCACCCGCCGGTGGATTTTTTAATAGTTCAACCAAATCAGCCGTTTGCTGTTCGTTAAGTGGCTGTGGCACAATACCCTGTGCCGCACGATTTTCGACGTGTTTACGATAGTTCTCTAGCATGAATCGTCCTCATAGTCATGTAAGATTATTGTGTTAACCATGCGTCTGCAAGCCCTCTTCACAACACAGTTGAATTTTGAAATGGCTACTAGCCAGCATGGCTTTGGCTAAAAAATTTAACCCTTCTAATATACTTGAAATGTGATGAAATGTTAATGAGAAAATACGTTTTTGTTAACATAGCCATTATTTTTTAAAAAAATAGCCCAATAATTTTTAATAAATGCGTTTGAGCCGATTGTCGCTTTTTTTACTAGGATGGAAAATAACTTTGGCTGTGTACTTTAAACAACAAAGCTTATCCCAAAATAGTTTAAATTCGTCAGCCTAGATTTCTGTTATAATAACCCCCTAAAATCTGCTAAATGAATTCAAGGATTAATCATAGCAATGACCGACACTGTACAAACTTTTGCCCCTTCAACGCCGCACACCGATAGACCCATCGCTCGCGACAAGCCAAAACGTCCTGAAGTGGGTGAAAAACTACGTGGCCATGATAAAGTTGCCCGTATTCCGATTAAAATCATTCCAACGGTAGAAACCCCAAAAAAACCTGACTGGATTCGCGTCAAGCTGTCATCGCCCAGTGAAGTAGCGCGCATTAAGTCAACTTTGCGTGAACAAAAGCTGTATACGGTGTGTGAAGAAGCGGCCTGCCCCAACCTCCCCCAATGTTTTGGTGATGGTACCGCGACCTTTATGATTATGGGAGATATTTGTACCCGTCGCTGCCCATTTTGTGATGTGGCGCATGGTCGCCCCAATGCACTTGATGAGCTTGAGCCCATTCACACCGCTGAGACCATTGCCGGTCTAGGATTAAAATATGCGGTGATTACCTCGGTTGACCGAGATGATTTGCGTGACGGCGGCGCGGAACATTTTGCCAATGTCATTAAAGAATCTCGTCAGTTAAGCCCTAATTGCTTGATTGAGATTTTAGTCCCTGATTTTCGGGGTCGTGAGCAAGTGGCACTTGATATCTTAAGTGACACAGCGCCTGACGTGTTTAACCACAATATCGAAACCGTGCCACGTTTGTATAAAGCGTTTCGTCCAGGGTCGGATTATCAGCATTCATTACAGTTGTTAAAAGATTATAAAGCGCGTCGCCCGGATATCGTCACCAAATGTGGTTTTATGGTGGGTCTTGGCGAGACCGAAGAAGAGGTTTATGCTTTACTTAATGATTTAAAGGCGCATGATGTCGATTTAATTACCATCGGTCAATATTTGCAGCCAAGCAAATCGCACGCCCCAGTTGATAGATTTGTGCATCCGGATGAATTTGACCGTTATACGGCACACGGTAAAAAATTGGGCTTTGCAAATATCTGGGCAGGTCCGATGGTGCGCTCAAGCTATTTTGCCGATCGTCAATATTATGGTGAGCCTTGTCCGCGCCCTACCCGTGGTGCCAATCCGTTATCAGAAGCGGACATGAAAAAATCAGGCTGTTGATTTATGCGTTGATATGTGCATTGATTTGTGAATTTGTGCGTTGATTTAAAGCCGTCATTAGACGGCTTTTTTATGCTACCCTAATTATAAAATAACACACAGGAAATTTGAGATGAATAACAACTACACATTCTATCTGCCTAAGGTGCCGCCCGTTGCTACTTTACTAATCGTACATGGCATGGCAGAACACCAAGGGCGCTACCAACCTTTTGCGCAATTTTTGGCAAATCATGGTATTGCGGTGTTGACGTTTGACCATTTGGGTCATGGACAGCAAGCCTATGACAATGGTTGCTTAGGCTATATGGGTAACCCTAATCCTGCTGAGTTGATGATTGACAATGTGATGGACCATGCGCAGTTAATCGCTGAAAAATACCCTGATATCCCCCATTTTATCTTGGGTCACAGTATGGGGTCATTTATCGTTCGCTGTATTTTGCAGCGCTATGGTGAGCAATTTGCGGGCGCAGTGATTATGGGTACCTCAGATTTCAATCCATTGGCAAACTTGTTTGTGCCTGTGACCAAAAATCTTAATCACTTTACCACGCGCCGCACCAATCCGGTATTGGATAAGATTTTAAACCAATTTAATAACCTACCCTTTAGAAAAGAACCCGATTTACAAGGGTTTAATTGGCTCAATTCAGATCCCAAGCAAGTAAAAGCCTACCTTGATGACAAGCTTTGCGGCTTTCAGTTTACCAACAATGGCTATTTTGCGCTTATGTCGTTGATGCAAACAGGCACCAATAAGCATTGGTATCAACAAGTACCCCGACAGTTACCGCTACTATTTGTCAGCGGAAAGGATGACCCCGTTGGGCAGATGGGAAAAGGCATTCCGCGTATTGTCAAACGTTTGCAAAAAAATAACTTTGCTTCGGTGAGCGTGCAGCAATATGAAGCGATGCGCCACGAAATTTTGCTAGAGCCTAATCACCAACAAGTGTATGACGATATTTTGACTTGGCTCACTCACCATATCAATTAGCTTAAAATCCCTGAATCTTGACAATGGGTCTAATTGCTGAGTGTTTAAGCAGCGTTTTATAACTGTCATGATGAATAGACTATTAGCCGCGTTTTGACACGCCAGTTGCTTGTTAGAAATATCGATGTGACGTATTGAAAGATTCGAAAAAACAACCATTTAATCTAAAGTTATTCATGCAGCTAAGTTATAGGAAATGTCATTGAGTACAACTGATAAAATTAAAGTGCGTTTAGATAAATGGCTATGGGCAGCAAGGTTTTATAAAACCCGTACCCTAGCCAAGGAAGCGATTGAATCGGGACGGGTCCACCATTTTGGCAATCGCGTCAAGGTCAGTAAAGAAATAGCGGTGGGCGATGAATTGACGATTCGTCAAGGGTCAGCCAATCATTACACCCAAAAGACGGTCAAGGTGCTAGCGCTGTCTGAAGTGCGCGGCAATGCCACTGCCGCCAGTGTGCTTTATCAAGAGACCGATGCCAGTATCAGTCAACGAGAATTTTTCACCGAACAAAAAAAACTTGCCAATCTTGCCCGCCCCGATCATCGCCCAAATAAAAAACAGCGTCGTCAGCTGAGCCGTTTTAGGGATATTAACCATTTTGGCAGTGATGAAGAAGGTTTTTAGGTGGCTGTCATGGGGTCATAAAAATCGCAATTTTCCCCGTGATATTTCGTTATAATAAGCACTTTATCATTGCACTAGTCATTGCACTGGCGATGAGCAACTCTGCCGATTATTAACGATATTTTTATGACCAATCTTTTTGAACCTAACCCTGTGCAGGCTAATGCTAGCTATGTGGATATTAGCGCATACAATACCATGGCATTAGCCTGCCAAGCCAAACAATTCATTCGCCTAACTCAACTATCTGATATTGAGCCCACTTTTAAGCAACTGGCAGCCCATCAACAAGCGTTTGTTGTGCTATCCAATGGCAGTAATATCATTTTGCCCGAAGTGTTGGACGCGGTTGTCGTGTCACCCAGTCTTAAAGGTAAAACTATCCTGTCTGAAGACACCCAAACCATAACCCTTGAGGTGATGGCTGGCGAGGATTGGCATACGCTAGTGCTAGACACGGTCAATCAAGGTTGGTATGGACTGGAAAATTTGGCGTTAATCCCAAGCTGGGTGGGTGGCAGTCCCGTGCAAAACATCGGTGCCTATGGGGTACAAGCTGAAGATGTGATAGACAGTGTAAAAGCGTTTCATATACCGAGCTTAACGTGGCATCATCTAAGCAACGCTGATTGCGAGTTTAGCTACCGTGACAGCTTGTTTAAACAGCAAGCAGGACAGTGGCTCATTACCAGCGTCATTTTTACCCTCAGTAAAACTGCCAAACCCAATACCCAGTATGGGGATGTGGCAAAAGTTGCTCAGCACTATGCTAGCCAAGCGGGTCGCGATGAAGTCACACCCGTGGATACCATGAACGCCATCATCGACATTCGTCAAAGTAAATTGCCCGATACCAATGACTTGCCCAATTGTGGCAGCTTTTTTAAAAACCCCATCGTCGCCAAATCTCAAGTTGACCAGTTACTACAGAGTTATCCCAATCTGGTGCATTATCCTGTCAAAGATGCCCAAGGCAATTTGACCGATTACTGTAAAGTTGCGGCTGGCTGGCTTATTGACCAATCAGGGCTTAAGGGTAAAGGCATTGCCCCGATTTTAACGCATGTGAAGCAAGCCCTAGTATTGACTAACCATGCACCAAAAGTTGCGACGCAACGTGATGTTGCCAAAAGTATGCAATTTATACAGGAAACTGTACTTAGGAAATTTGGGATAAAATTGGAAGCTGAACCGGTTTGGATTGAATCTGATGGTAGCATTCGCCAAGCTCATTAATTATCTTGAGCGATTTTTTTTAACCATCAAACGGATTTTGACCGTTGTTGTATTGGTGGGGTGTTTAATCACACTCAGTTTTTTTACACCCCTATTTTCTACCATTGTATTGTTTATCTTAGATTATTATCGCCTGCCAGAATCAGCGGTGAGCGTCAATCCTGCAACGGCGATTGTGGTGTTAGGTGGCGGATTAACCAATAACCAGCAAAATGAAATTGTGATTAACCAATTTACCGAAAGTCGATTGATTAAAGCCAGTCAAGTATATCAGCAGACTGGCTTACCCATCATCGTCAGTGGTAAGGAGGCGCCATGGATGGCAAAGTGGCTGCAAAAAAAAGGCATTATGTGGGTCGTGGCAGAAAAAAACAGCTTTAACACCTGCCAAAATGCAAAATACACCGCAGAAATGGTCAATGTCAAACAGGTAATTTTGGTAACAGACGCTTATCACATGAACCGCTCAAGAAGGCAGTTTGCCATTAATGGTGTGGCTACTGTCCCAAGTATCGCCCCATTACCAAAGCCAAATGATTGGCAGCATTTTGATCAAAACCTGCAGCATTCAAGACGTGCCTTGTATGAATTGTTGGCATTCGCTCGCGATCTTGTCAAACCCCAATACGACTGCCAACCAACCAATAAATGAGTTATTTTTGAATTTCCACATTGGTGTAGCCAGCTGACTGTAAGGCAGACTTGGCTTGTTGGGCACGACCGCCTCCACGGCTATACACTTTAATGGTATCTGATTTTGCAATGCCTTGCGCCGTTATTTTTGCCAGTAATTCATTGTGTGGAATATTAATGGCACCGGTTGGATGATTCACAGAATACTCCTCTGGGGTACGCACATCAATAATTACCGTCGCAGCGTTTGCTGTTGGCATCAATAATGCACCAACCATGACAGCTGCGCCTAAGGCAAGCAACTGTTTTTTTGAAAGTTTAAGGGAAGGCTTAAAGATTTTAGGCATCAACATCATAATTTCCTTGTAGAATTTTGAGTTTTAAAACCAAGTTAAACCTCAATGTTTAACCCACTATGATTATAGCATTCATTATTCGCACTCAAATCACTGAGTTGCTTTGATTTGCAACCCATGTGTTTATTTTGTAATTATACTAAAAGAGACCTTTGCACGAAACAGCCCCTTTGCTCGAGGCATACCACCAAACCGAA
>NZ_DALZOJ010000025.1:0-21732 GCF_032004885.1 Moraxella sp. CTOTU47579 | reverse complement strand
GTTGAGTATGCCATTTTGTTATTGTAGCACTTCTAGATTTCTTTAACTATATATAAAGGTGACAGATAGCATAAGACAAGTCAGATTGGATGCGATAAATTAAGCCCGGCAGTCATTTTCTCCTGCAAAAATATTAGGTGGTTAAACGGTTAATCTATTATACTAAGTAGTATTTTTTCTGAATTCATATAACGATTCATTATATGTTAAAATCAAGAAAACCATTGATAACATTGCCAGCCTGTGCCAGCAATTATTTGATGAACTGATAATCAAAGGCTAACCTTCCCAATCACTAGCCTTGCAAAAATCATCGTGATACGACTTATGTGTATTGTCAGATGTAAGCTGATAAACCGCATTTTTTAACCCAATGCGCACAAGTTTAAGTAAGTTGTCATCACTGAATTTTATTTTTCTAAGGAGTTTGTATGCAAGACATCGAACGCGAGCAAATGGAGTTTGACGTAGTTATCGTAGGTGGCGGACCTTCAGGTCTATCTGCGGCAATTCGTCTACGTCAACTTGCCATTGCTGCTGGCAATCCTGATTTTAGCGTGTGTATCGTTGAGAAAGGGTCAGAATTTGGTGCCCATATCTTATCAGGTGCGGTCATGGAGCCTAATGCACTGACTGAACTGATTCCTGATTGGAAAGAAAAAGGTGCGCCCGTTCGCGTGCAAACCAAAGGTGACCGCGTCTATATGCTCAAAAATGAGACCAAATACCGCGAATTGCCAGAAAAAATCGTCCCAAGCTTGATGCACAACCACGGCAACTATATTATCTCATTGGGTAACCTTGTACGTTGGTTAGCTACCCAAGCCGAAGAGCTTGAAGTGATGATGTTCCCAGGTTTTTCTGCCGCTGAAATTCTCTACAACGAAGATGGTTCTGTTCGTGGCGTATTGACAGGTGACATGGGCGTCAATGCCGAAGGTCAACCAAAATCAGGCTATGAGCCAGGCTATGAGCTACTGGCGAAATACACCATTTTTGCTGAAGGTTGCCGTGGTCACTTAGGTAAACGCTTAATCAGCCGTTTTAACCTATCAGAAGGCAAAGACCCGCAGCACTACGGTATTGGCTTAAAAGAGCTTTGGGAAATTGACCCTGCCAAACACCAAGAAGGCATGGTGCTGCACGGTTCAGGTTGGCCACTTAGCGAGACGCATAGTAATGGTGGTTGGTGGTTATACTTTGATGAAAACAACCAAGTGTCATTTGGTATGGTGATTGACTTGTCTTATCACAACCCTTACTTATCGCCATTTGATGAGTTACAACGTCTAAAAACCCACCCGCTCATTCGCAATATTTTAGAAGGCGGTAAACGCTTATCTTACGGTGCGCGTGCCTTGACCAAAGGCGGTTTAAATTCATTACCAAAACTGTATTTTGCCGGTGGTGTGTTAGTGGGTGACGATGCAGGTTTCCTAAACCCAGCAAAAATCAAAGGTACTCATACCGCCATCAAATCAGGTATGTTAGCCGCGGAAGCCGTGTATGAAGCGATTGCTGCCGGCCGTCAACATGACGAAGTGCCAACCTATGAGCAGAAATTCAAAGCATCATGGCTCTACTACGACATGTACCAAGCGCGTAACTTCGCAAATGCGATGCACCGCATGGGTATCTGGATGGGCGGTGCGTTCAACTTCCTAGAGCAAAATATATTTAAGGGTAAAATGCCACTGACTATTCGTGACAGAATGCCAGACTACGATGTGCTTGAGCGCGCAGACCACGCTTATATCCCTGAGTATCCAAAACCCGATGGTAAGCTGACCTTTGATAAATTATCTTCTGTGTTTATCTCCAATACCAACCACGCTGAAGATCAACCGTGTCACCTAAAATTAACCGATCCAGAGGTACCAATTAAGCGTAACCTCAAAATCTTTGCTGAGCCTGCACAGCGTTACTGCCCAGCAGGGGTATATGAAGTGGTGCAAAGTGACAGCGGCGCAAAATTTGTAATCAACTCACAAAACTGTGTGCACTGTAAAACTTGCGATATCAAAGACCCCTCACAAAACATCACGTGGGTCACGCCAGAAGGTGGTGGTGGTCCAAACTACCCAAATATGTAATGATGTATCAAAAAAAGCCGCTAACGTTAGCGGCTTTTTTACTGGGTTTTGTCAAACTTGTTTAAACCAAATAAGGCTCACCCACTTTGACACGCATGGTTTTACCAACACTGCTTGAATAAGTGGGTTTGGTGATATCACTGACAAACACCCAGTCGCTGGTGCATTGCTCAGGGGTGACTGTCACAATCATATAACCGCGCTGAGAGGTGTCACACCATTTTAACGTACCGCCTTTGACCAACATGGGTAACCCCAGCGATAGCTGTTTTGGGTCAACTGTCGCTAAGTATTCTTCAAAACCTGGCGATGTCACTGATTGTACCGCAAATTCCACCCCGACGGGTTCACCTTTGACATTGACTAGATTATTTGCCCAAGCGTTATGGGTATCGCCTGCCAATACCACTAAGTTTTTTTGCATAGCGTTGGCAATACCATAAATCATCTCGCGTGCCACCGCGTAACCATCCCACGCATCTAGGTTATAAGGAATGAATGGGGCTTGCTGCAATTGTTGTACCATACTCTGCTCTTGCGGCGTCAAGGTCGTGGGCGCGGTCTGCGCTTTTTGCATTAGGGTCAGATAAGTGACGGCATCTACCCCCAAGGCAGGGTTCATAAAGTTGAGCAGTACGGGGGCAGGAATAAACATCTGCCCCATCACCACTTGCTGACCCAGAATTTGCCAAGTCGACTTTGACGCTTGCAATTGACCTGCCAGCCAATTTTGTTGGGGCAAACCAATCAATTGGCGACTGGTATCTCGCATTGCTGCGGTGAATTTCGTGCCATCCAAGGTGAGCTGACCATTGGCATCTTTAACTAAAAAATTATTGTAATCTAGCTGTTTGTCCCGGGCAATAACACGGGTGTCTAGCATATGCAGACTGAGTAAATTACCAAAATCAAAACTGCGATAAATTTGCGTCATCACACTATTACGCGTGGGCATCCATTCATGATAGGCTTTCATGGCGTCCATTTTGCGCTGATTCCAATCGCCTTCATTGGATTGGTGGTTTTCGGCACCCGCTTTATAAGCATCATTACTAATCTCGTGGTCGTCCCATACCGCAATCATTGGCATGGCGGCATGTACAGCTTGCAAATCTTTATCGGTACGATATTGGGCATAGCGCAAGCGATAGCCAGTAATGGTGAGCAATTCTTCCACTGGGATGACTTCGCGCTTGAGCTGTGCGGCCTGGCTTGAAGCATAGGCAGGCACCGTTTTACCTTGGTCATCGATGGTATGACGACCATATTCATAGATATAATCACCTAAGTGCAGCAGCACATCGACATCGCTGCGCTTGGCAATATCGGCATACGCATGAAAATACCCTGCAGGATAGTTTGAACAGCTCACCACCGCAAGTTTCACTTGACTGACATTCGTGACAGGTAGGGTTTTGGTTTTGCCAATCGGACTGGTGACACCACCACATATAAATCGATAAAAGTAAGGCGTATTTGGCTGTAAACCCGTGGCATCCACTTTAACCGTATAATCCTGCCCACCGTTTGTTTTGTTCATGCCTTTATTGATGATAGTATTAAACGTATTATCACTGGCAATTTGCCATTCGACATCAAGGCTGCTGCCACTGTTCGTCGGTGTCACACGAGTCCATAAAATCACTTTGTCAGCAAGCGGGTCGCCACTGGCTACGCCATGTAAAAAGCTAACTTGCGCTGTGTTATCATTATCATCATTGTCATTATTACAGCCCACTAGCATCATTGATGCACCTGCGACAGTCGCAAGCGATGTTGATTGTAAAAAACGGCGACGGTTGATAGCTGGGGTTGATGGCTGAGTGTCTTTAAGCAAATTGTGAATAGGAGAAGTTTGCTCAGCAGGCGGTTTGGTCATGGGGTTTCCTCTAGATAAGGCAAAGCAACAATATGAAAAGTCAAATTGTGATAAGTCAAATTGTAATAAAAAGATACGCTATCGCTAGGAAACATTAGCTGACTAAGGTGACAACCGTATGACGATTGAATGAACAATTAACGGCAAATTTTAGCCAATAAAAAAGCTGACCGAAGTCAGCTTTTGCGCAGTCAAAAATCTATGTCATAAAACATACAGGCAATAAAACTAGGCATAATACCTAGTCGCTTATCAATACTAGTAGCTAAATACCTGCAGCCGCTTTAAATGCAGCTTCATCAAAGTCGTCACCATGGGTCACAACGATGGTACCATTAGGGTTAATGTTGACAAATTTGACCCCTTTGATGTCTTCGGTTTTTTTGATGATTTCATCAGCAGTGGCTTGGTCTGCGATAGGTAAATCGTATTTAGTTTGTGGCATAACAGGTATCCTTCATATTGATAATTCTATATTAATAAATAACAGTAATATTGCGCAATGGATAAAAAATTAATTAAAACCAATAGTTACGATAGTTAAGTCAGTGTTAATTAATCAATAAGTACATAGGGTATAACATAACAAAAAATTGCAGGTGTGAATAGTCGCTTTATCCGTAAAAACAACGCTCTATCAGAATTCAAGCGCCTACTATGCGCTATCACGCGTTAATGTATTTGATGGCATCGGGTGTCCAATGGCTGATATATTGCTGCACTTGTGATTTGCGATTTTCATCAGCAATTAGGTACTTAGCAATCGCTTGCGCCACGATTAGCAAGCTTTCATCTCTGGCTAGGTCACTGACATAGTAGCTATCAAATCCTGTCTGCCGTTTACCCAAAAGCTCGCCTGCACCGCGTAGTTCCAAATCTTTTTGCGCAATCACAAAGCCATCATTGCTATCTCGCAGCACATTGAGCCGCTCGATACCCGTTTCTGACAATGGCGTTTGATAAAGCAATACGCAAAAGCTTTTTTGGGTGCCACGCCCCACGCGTCCGCGTAGTTGGTGCAATTGCGATAATCCTAATCGCTCAGCATTTTCAATCACCATCAGCGAGGCATTGGGCACATCGACCCCGACTTCAATCACGGTGGTAGCCACTAGCAAAGCGGTTTTACCCGCTTTAAAATCCGCCATGACCGCTTGTTTGTCATTGGGCTTCATTTTGCCATGCACCAAACCAATGTTCAGATTGAGCCTGTCATTCAAATCGGCATAAGTCGCTTCAGCGGCTTGCGCATCAAGCATGGTTGACTCTTCGACCAGTGGGCACACCCAGTAAGCTTGTTTGCCTTGCTCGCAGTTGGCAGCGATACGTTCAATCACTTCATCACGTCGGTCACGGCTTATGGTGACGGTGGTGATGGGGGTGCGGTTGGGCGGCAGCTCATCAATGATGGACGTATCCATATCACCAAATGCACTCATGGCAAGGGTACGCGGTATGGGTGTGGCTGTCATAATCAGCTGATGCGGTGTGGTATGCGCCAAGCCTTTATCTACTAGCGCCATTCGCTGCTCCACCCCAAAACGGTGCTGCTCATCGATAATCACCAAGCCCAACTTGGCAAAATTGACATGTTCTTGAAATAGCGCATGCGTACCGACCACGATTTGTACCTCGTTGTCTTGTACTTGTTGCAAGGCTTTTTCACGCGCTTTGGCTGTTTGCTTGCCCACCAGCCAACCCA
The DNA here is from genome assembly GCF_032004885.1 of Moraxella sp. CTOTU47579. Classification (NCBI taxonomy): domain Bacteria; kingdom Pseudomonadati; phylum Pseudomonadota; class Gammaproteobacteria; order Moraxellales; family Moraxellaceae; genus Moraxella; species Moraxella sp. CTOTU47579. Next base: position 16,058 of record NZ_DALZOJ010000025.1, on the reverse strand, counting down.
CACCGATGCCAAGCGGTTTAAACCAGCTTTTAAAGTTATTAAGATGTTGCTCCGCCAAAATCTCTGTCGGTGCCATCACCGCCACTTGCCAGCCGCTATCAAGCGCATAGCACGCCGCCAAAGCTGCTACCAAGGTTTTGCCTGCGCCAACATCGCCTTGCACGAGTCGCAGCATGGGCACTGACGTTGACAAATCTTTGACGATTTCCGCTACTACCCGATTTTGGGCATGGGTAGGGGTAAAAGGTAAATTAGCTAACAACTGATTAGCAAGCTCGCTTGTGGCATCGCAGCGCGGTGCTTTATGCTGATAAAGTTGTTGTTTGCGGTACAGTAGACTCAGCTGGTGCGCGAGCATTTCTTCTATAATGAGCCGCTGACACGTCGGATGGCTGCGATTTTTTAACGCCGCTAATACCAACATTTGCTTGTTCAAATCGGTATAAATGGGTGGCTGATGGATAAAGCTAATGGCTTCTAGCAAGCTAAATTCGCCAAATGGGTTGTGGCTACCTGCCAGTAACGGAAACTGCTTACTCAGCGCACTTTGTACGATTTGCCACTCAGCATCACTGATAGTAGCCATCACAGGATTGGATTGTTTGACCGTTTGCAGCGCAAGTCGAATCAAGCTGCGCAGTTTATTTTGATGTAGGTACTTGACCGTTGGATAAATAGGTATGAGCCCTGTATTGGTCAAGGGTTGATGTCCAGTAATAATTTCATATTCAGGGTGGCTGATTTGGGTGCCATACTTACTGATACTGATTTCACCAAACACACGCAAGGTATTGCCCACCGCCATGGTTTCGGTCAATCCACGATAGACTTTGAAAAAGCGTAATGTTGTTTGCGCTGTCCTATCTTGTAATGTCACGCTTAGGCCCATCTTTTTGTTTTCGACGCGGACAACGGTACCTTGTAGCAATGCCGATTGTCCATCGACGACATCACACATATTGACCAGTCGGCTGCGATCCTCATAATCACGCGGCAAATGTAGCAACAAATCAAACACGCGCTCAATACCAAGCTGGTCAAGCTGTTCAGCGATTTTGCTACCTACGCCAGCAAGCGCGGTGACGGGGAGATTAAAGATGTCAGGTTTTAGCGTCATATTATAAAGTTAGCTTATCTGCCTATAATAAAAATAGCATGAAAAAACACCAAATTAAGTTAGAATACATAGCGACACAATTTACGCTTTATAACCGATGAACTCAACAAATTTATCATTTAATAATATTGCTGTTTTGATTGATGGCGATAATATCAATGCAAAAAATATTGAAAGTATTCTAGCTAAGGTCAGCACCCTTGGCACAATCGCCTGCAAGCGAATTTATGGCGACTTTAAACAAGGCAAACTAACAACTTGGGATGATATATCACTGAAGTTATTACTTGAACAAATGCATATTCCCGCCTATGTTAAAGGTAAAAATGCGACTGATATCGCCTTAGCTATTGATGCCGTTGACTTATCTTATCTTGATTACGACTGTTTTTGTATCGTCTCATCAGACAGTGACTTTAGCATATTAGCCAAAAACTTACGTACTAAAGGCAAGAAAGTGTTTGGCTTTGGCAAATCGACTACTGTAGAGTCGTTTAAAGTCGCTTGCGATGATTATTTTGTAATGGATGATGCAATACCGCCAGAGCCAAGCAATAGCGCGACCCAATCAACCCCCAGTCAACAGTTAACTGATACATCTTTTACTCAAAAGTTGGCTATGAATGAAAGTCCATCTGAGCCGCCTATCGCTCGCGTAATGCCGCAGCAACTAAAACAAGACACAGCTTTATTAAATGCCTGTCGGCAAAGTATCCAACATCATCGACAAAATAATGGTTGGTCAAATTTTTCCAACGTTGTCAGTTATTTAAATAGCGATTACCCGAAAATTTCGCCCAAAAATTATGGTTATAGTAAGTGGCGCAGCTTGTTTAATCAGATAGATTTATTTGAAACCCAAATGCAAAACAATCTGTTAATGATTCGGCAAAAACCGAGTCAAAATAAGACAAAAAATCTACCAACCGATGCGACTACGCTCATTCAAGAGCAAAAATTGCTCGATGATATTTATGAGATTTTCGCCAAACCCATAATCAAAAAATTATTGACTAAAAACCAAGGCTGGCTACATATTGGGCAATTTGGCAGCGAGCTTAAGAGTAAAGGCTATAACCCCACCCAATTTGGGGTTAAAAATTTTACCAAATTGGCAGAAAATATTGGCATTTTAAAAGTTAAAAGACAACCCAGTGTCATTATGATTGCTCTACGTACTTAGGCTTGCTATGAAACCGTTTTCTTTCTTTGCCTTGATAACTACTAGTATTTACTTTACGGTTACCGCTTGCACTAAAACGCCATTGATACCCACACAACCTACTAAACCATCCGTTCAACCATCAGTAAAACCCAAAATCGCCCTTGTATTAGGCGGTGGCGGTGCCAAAGGTTTTGCTCATGTCGGCGTCATCAAGGTACTGGAAAAAAATGGCATCACCCCCGACTTAATAGTCGGTACCAGTAGCGGCAGTTTAGTCGGTAGTTTATACGCCAGTGGCAAGTCCGCTAGCGAACTTGAAGACATCGCGAACCATGTTAGCAATAATGAATTACTCGATTATAGCTGGAGCAAACAAGGCTTTATCGAAGGTCTCAAACTACAAAACTGGGTAAATACCCAAGTCGATAATCGACCGATTGAAAAACTCCCCATCCGTTTTGCCAGTGTCGCCACCGATTTAACCACCAAGCAAAAAGCCGTCTTTGATAAAGGTAATACCGGTCTAGCGGTGCGTGCATCCAGTAGCGTGTATGGCGTTTTTGTACCGCCACGTATCAACAATAAACGCTATGGCGATGGCGGTCTGACAAGCCTTGTGCCGGTGCAAACTGCCAAACAAATGGGCGCAGATATTATCATCGCGGTAGATGTCTCAAGCCCGCCAAAAAACAGTCATCCACAAGATTTCTGGGCGCTACTGGATAAGACATTTGCCGTCATCCCCAATCAAGCAAATGCTGCTGAAATTAAATTAGCGGACGTGGTGATACGCCCGGCCGTTGGTGATATTGGCACGACCAATACCGTAGCCAGAGAGGCGACGATAAAAGCAGGCGAAATTGCAACCTTAGCAAAGCTCAGCGATATCGAGCAAAAAATCGGCAAGTTTCAAAAATTGTAACTAAAAAAACCGCTCATTCAATTGAGCGGTTTTATGCGTTGAGCGCTTATTATTTTACTTTTAAACGATATTTCACCATCGCTACTTCATTAAGACCCAAACCTGGTACATCCCACTGTATGGCTTTATAGTAAGCCATCGGTAGGTTCTGTAGCACGCCATTCATGTTGGTTTTTAGTGGCATATATTGAAAATTGGCACCGTCCATACTACCAAACGCGCGGGTTGGCTCCACATCGCTTGTGCTCACTAATTCCATATTGGCTGGAATGTTCATGGTCACTTTCATGTTGCGGATACGGTCGGGGCTGTTATTGGTTAAGTAGCCGCGATACTCTACGACGTTGCCTGATGCAAGGCGCGTTTGTGCATTGACGGGGCTTAACACTTCTTGACCTTGTGGATCCTGACCAACAACAGAGGCTAAAATGCGGGTTTGAACTTGACCAGCAGCGGGTGCTGAGATAGGCGCTGCTTGATTATTATCAACAGGGTCTAATGCCACCGTTGGTAGCACAGCCATTGCGGCGGCTGATGCCCCAAGTGAGGCGGTCATTAGCGCGAATACTGAAAGCTTTTGCATGAATATTCTCCATTAAATCATGATTTTCAAATGTTCAAAATTGTTGTGTCAGCGGGTGTTAGCGTATTCTCTTTTTTTGGCAGGTTGGCATACACCGCTGATTGGGTGGTCAAATAGGTTAAGGCTCGACTATAGATTAGCATAACAAACTTTACAATTTAACTCACTAGCAAGTTGAAAGTTGCGCGATGAATTTACTAAATACAAACATCGCAGCCAAAATCAGTAAGATTAGCTATTGTATTTTGTAAGGTTTATTGATAGCCTTATCGTTAGTCTCTTAGCGACATATCGCAATCACGCTGTTAAACATACATGTATGTTTAATTACATGTATGTTTAATTAAAAGAGACAAAAACTTTATCGTGCGCTGTTTGTACGTCTACTTTTTTATCATGTCTACTGTTATCATGCCAACTTCAACCGACACTTCAGCAAGTTTTACCCATGGCAATGCACCACTTGCCGATGGCGAAACCATGACTGACAATAACCCTATACTTGCCTATCACGCTATGATTGATTTACCCAATACTGCCCAACAAAATGCCGCTGCCACAACCCCTGCTTATGTTACCCCGCCTTATGTATTATGGTTTCGTAACTTTGCGCCCTATATCAACACCCATCGTGGCAAGACCTTTGTCATTATGTTCAATGGCGAAGCGGTCAATCACGACAATTTTAGCCATTTGATTCATGATTTTGCGCTGCTACATAGTCTTGGCATTAAGCTCGTACTCGTCCACGGTGCGCGTCCGCAAATTGATGCCAATCTTGCCGAGAACCATATCGAAACACCGATGGCGGATGATGTGCGCATCACTACAAAAGAAGCCATGCCGTATATCCTAAAAGCTGTTGGCTCAATTCGCCTGCAAATTGAAGCGCAGCTATCGATGGGACTTGCCAACTCGCCGATGTATGGCTCTCGTATTGATGCCATCTCAGGCAACTTCGTCACCGCCCGCCCTTACGGTATCCGTAATGGCATCGATTATCAATTTACTGGGGAAGTGCGCGCGATTGATGCCGAAGCCATCCACAACAATTTAATCCATGATCATGTGGTAATTTTGGGTAGTATGGGCTATTCTGCGACCGGCGAAGTATTTAACCTTTTGGCTGAAGATGTGGCACTACAAGCGGCGATTAGCCTAAAAGCGGATAAATTAATTTTCTTGGGTGAGCAAACAGGTATCTATAAAGATGGCACTCACCTGCTTAAAGAAATGATTCCGCATGAAGTGACACGCTTCTTACGTGATGTTCCTGAAAGCTCAGAAATCGCGCGTTTCTTACGGGCAGCCAGCGATGCTTGTCAATACGGCATCCACCGTACCCATATCATCTCCTATGCCAAAGATGGTGCACTACTTGAAGAGTTATTTACCCGTGATGGCTCAGGGACGCTAATTTCCCATGATCCCTATGAAGAAATTCGCCGTGCCGATATCGACGATGTGGTAGGTTTGATTGAACTGCTAGAGCCACTCGAAGAACAAGGTATTTTGGTCCGTCGTTCGCGTGAGCGTTTAGAGAGCGATATCGAGAACTTTAGCGTGATTGAGCGTGATGGTATGGTGCTAGGCTGCGCGGCTTTATACCCACTCAACGACCAAGCCGCGGAAGTGGCTTGTGTGGCTGTCCATCCCGATTATCGCAATGGTAGCCGTGGCGCAGATTTGATAGCATTCTTAGAGCAACAAGCGCGTAGCCGTGGCATCCATGAACTCTATGTCTTGACTACTCGCACCGCACATTGGTTTGTCGAGCATGGGTTTATGGAAGTCCCTGCTGAATCGCTACCGGCTGACCGCTATGCCTTTTATGACAATACCCGCAACTCTAAAGTATTAAAAAAGGTGCTTTAAAGGTACGCTTTTCAAGCCATCATATAAAAAACGCTCAATAGGAATATGAGCGTTTTTTTATAGCCAAACGGGACAAAACTTTAAGATAGGAGAAAACTTAAAGTTTGACGGGTTGGGTCACAGGTGGGTTGACTTGTAACAGCTCAATATCAAAAATCAACACGCTATTGGGCTGGATATCGGCATTGCCTGCTTCGCCATACCCCAAATTAGCGGGGACAAACAAACGGTATTTACCCCCTTCTTTCATCAACTGTAACCCTTCTGTCCAACCTTTAATCACTTGATTGAGTGGGAAAGTCACAGGTTCGCCACGTTTATAAGAGCTGTCAAAAATGGTACCGTCAATCAAGCGCCCTTCGTAGTGGACTTTGACTTTGTCCGTCGCTTTAGGCGATTTGCCCTTCCCTTGTGTTAGCACTTGATATTGTAGACCCGACGCGGTAGTCATCACGCCTGATTTTTTGCCGTTTTGTAGCAAGAATTGTTTGCCTTTTGCCGCATTGCTAGCTGCTAACGCTTGTACTTCTTTGGCATAGGCAATTTCTTTGTTTTTTTGATAGTCTAGCAATACTTTTTGCATTTGTTTTTTGTCAAGATTGGGCGACTGCGCTGAGTATGCATCCCGAAATCCCTGAAAAAACGCATCAAGATTTAAGTCATCAATACTGTCTTTATTGCTCTCACCCATCAGATAGCCAAAGCTATAGCCGACTTGTGCCAATGCTGGGCTAGTTGCCGTCACTGTGGATTTTGGTACATAAACAGAGGACGCAGCTTTGTTTGTGCCCGTGCTGGCGGGTGCGGCATTTGCACTGATTGACGTAACCGCTAACAGCATGCCAGTAGCGATGCCAGTCACTAAATTTACTTTTTTATATCCTAAAATCATTGGGATGTTCCTTTGCCATCGTGTCGATGAGTAGGGCGAGCGAATTCGATAGTTGCGCTTGCCCAGCTGATTGAGATCACCTATCTGACGCCAACCCAACCTATTGGGCAGGTTGAGAAGCTGACTGCATGGCTTCAATTTGTTGTTGTAGTTGGGCTTGGATATCTGCTGCGGCAGGCTGTGCGGCATCAGCGGGTGGATTGACTTTTAGCAAATCAACATCAAAGATGAGCACACTATTTGGCTCAATACCACCTTGTGGGGCGCCTTGCTCACCGTAAGCAAGTTTTGATGGAATGTAGAAGCGATATTTGCCGCCTTCTTTCATCAATTGTAAGCCTTCAGTCCAACCCGGGATAACTTGGTTAAGCGGGAATACCGCAGGCTCGCCGCCATGCTGTGCAGTGCTATCAAACACTTTACCATCTAGCAATTTACCTTCATATTGTACTGCTACGATATCTGTGGCTTTGGGCTGCGCGCCGCTACCTTCTTTGAGCACTTCATACTGCAAGCCAGACGCGGTAGTTTTGACCCCTGCTTTTTTAGCGTTTTGCGCTAAGAAAGCCTCGCCTTTGGCTTGGTTGTCTTGTAGGCGTTTTTGGATTTGGTTTTGCTCATAGGTTTGTACCGCTTTAATCATTTCTTCACGGGTCATGGTCGATTCTTTACCATTAAAACCGTCATTGATACCTTGATTGATATCAGCAGGATTGAGGTCTTTGGCGTCTTTTTTGAGGTTTTGACCCATCATATAACCTAGGCTATAACCTACCTTTGCCACTTCACTGCTTTGGGCATTGATAGTGGCTGAATTACCTGCCAACTGACGGCTACCGATGGCGGCTACTTGTGGGTCGTTGCCAAAACTTTTGATAAAAACGGGTGATAATGCCAAAGCACCTAACACAACTGCTACCAATACGGGAACTGTATTATTGCTCATAAAATTTCCTATCTGATATGTCCAATTAAGGTCTAATAACGACTAAAAAATTGTATCTATCATAGCAGAAATAGTTTGTAAAACCTATGGCATCGTCAGGTTTAGGTTTTTTTGTGGGCAAATAGCGGCGATAGCAAAACGGTCTTTAGATTTATACCCTTTTGTTGACTGTATCGGCAGCAAAAGGACTTTCATGGCGCATTTTTACCCTTTTTTTACCGTATTAGCCCGCTAATGATAAATGGGATGAATGTGACAGCAGACTTGTTAAGCCCTTGACATAAAGTTACCTTAAGTGAGAGCGGCTCAACGTAGAGACAGCATGAGAAATTTATGAGGTAGCTAAGACAATTAGCTATGCAAATCTTGCAACGGCTGTGACATTTTCTCAAAGTATTTGCCTTTGACGCCGCGATAGTTTTCTAAAATTTTGGGTAAATCGGCGTCATAGTCGCCTGTTGGGTAAAACAAGGGCATAAAGCGCATTTGTTTGGTCTTATAGTCCATCGCAATCGGTAAAATGGGTACGCCTGCCCCTACGGCAATATGATAAAACCCTGTTTTCCATTTTTCGGTATAACTGCGTGTCCCTTCAGGTGCCAACCCTAACCAAAGCTGCTCTTGTTGGTTAAATTGTTCAATGGCCGCCTGCAAAGTCGAACCTTTTTTCTGACGGTCAATTGAGATCATACCGCCCCACTTTAAAAAAGGCCCGATGAGCGGGAGACGAAACAGCTCTTTTTTACCCATCAATTTAAAATCAATGCCAACCGATAAAATGCCCATGACCGCATTCCAGCCATCTTCATTGGAGGTGTGAGGGGCAGCGAGCATCACTAGTTGTTTGACATCAGGTACGTCACCGACCACTTGCCAACCTGTTATTTTTAAGTATTTTGCGGCAAGTTTGGCGATTTTTGGGTCATGACGGCGCGGCACGTTAGACCCAAATTGGCTAGGGTCTACTGGCGTTTGGTTGATATCCATGAATATACTCTTTGAGATACTAGATTGAATTAAAATACTAGGCTAAAATTTTCAGTTTACATTAGTTCACTGAAATTAGCAAATTTGTTGATTGAAGAGAGTTATAACAAACTTTTGGGCTGAAGGATGATAATACTTGCACCCAACAATATTACCAAACCGCCAATGCTGTCCCAGTGCGTCAGAGAAACGCCATCGACAAATTTTAGCCATACCAAAGCCGTCGCAATATATATGCCACCATATGCGGCATACACTCGCCCTGTCGCTGTGGGATGAAGGGTCAATAACCATACGAACACGGCGAGCGTGATGGTCATAGGTACAATGAGCCAAAGCGGTTTGTGCTGTTTGAGCATCAGATAGCCAAGATAACAACTGACAATCTCGGCAATGGCGGTGATAAAGAATAAAAGCAGGGTAATCAACAGTTTAGTCATATTCGCGGATTTGCCCCATGTTAGATGTTAGGCTGAAGGAGAAAGTTGATAAATCGCATCACGAGCGTCATTTTCTTTTGAAAAGTCTAACGCGTCATAGGATTTATCTACTTGATAATGTTTAAACGTATCAGATAGCCATACACTGTCAAAAGTACACGCTATCAGTGTAAGCTTAACGTCAATCATTTTTGCCTAGCCATTAAACCCCAATTTCCGCCAAATCGCCTTTTTGCTCAAGCCATACTTTACGGTCGCTGGCGCGTTTTTTGGCAAGCAGCATATCCATCACGCTATCGGTCGCAGTTGGGTCATCAAGGTCTAGCTGCACCAAACGTCGCGTATCAGGATTCATCGTGGTTTCACGTAGCTGTTCGGCACTCATCTCGCCCAAACCTTTAAAACGGGTAATTTGCGGCTTTTTATTTTTTGCCACTTTTTTCAAGATTTGCTCAAGCTCGTCATTATCAAGGGCGTACTCCACATCTTTGCCAATATCAATGCGGTATAGTGGTGGCATAGCGACATACAAATGCCCTGCATCAACGACCGCTTTAAAGTGTTTGACAAACAGCGCACACAGCAGCGTGGCAATATGCAATCCATCCGAATCGGCATCCGCCAAAATACAGATTTTATCATAACGCAGTTCGCTCAAGTCGTCCGAATCAGGATCAACGCCAATGGCAATGGCAATGTTGTGGATTTCTTCACTGGCAAGCACCGTATCGGGCGACACTTCCCACGTGTTCAAAATCTTGCCTCGCAAGGGCATAATCGCTTGAAAATGACGGTCACGGGCTTGTTTTGCCGAGCCACCTGCCGAATCCCCTTCCACCAAAAACAGCTCTGCGCCATCTCGCAAATCACCGCGACAATCCGCCAATTTGCCTGGCAGTGCAGGTCCTTGGGTGATTTTTTTACGCTCAACTTTTTTGGCAGATTTGAGCCGTTTGCCTGCTTTATTAATCGCCAATTCAGCGATTTGTTTGGCAATCTCCGAGTGTTGGTTGAGCCACAGGCTAAAGCCATCTTTGGCAAAGGCTTGTACCACGCCCGCCGCTTCTCGGCTCGATAAGCGCTCTTTGGTCTGTCCGCTAAATTGCGGTTCGGAGAATTTTAGCGATAAAATATAATTGACCCCATCCCACACATCTTCAGGAGCGAGTTTGACGTTGCGCGGCAGTAGATTGTGCAGTTCACAAAATTCTTTTAACGCGTCAGTAATGCCTGTGCGTAGTCCATTGACGTGGGTGCCACCTTGTGCTGTAGGAATCAAGTTAACGTAGCTTTCTTGCACAGGCGTACCACCCTCGCTAAGCCAACAAATGGCAAAGCTTAACCCTGCTCGTTCGCCTTTTTTGGCGTCGTAATTAAACACGAATGGCTGTTCTGGGAGGGTGATTTCTTCGACCAGTTGCTCGGTGAGATATTGCGATAGCCCATCGGTAAATTGCCAAACGTCTTTGTCACCGTCAATTTCATTGATAAAAGTAATGGTCAGCCCTGCCGATAACACGGCTTTGGCTTTAAGATGGTGTTTGAGTTGTTTGATGTTGAATTTTGGTGAATCAAAGTATGTTTCATTGACCCAAAACCGCACGAGTGTGCCACGTTTTTTCTTGTTGCTAGCTTGAGCAATGGCAAGCGGAGCAACCGCATTACCATCAACAAATTGCATGGTGAATGCTTCGCCATTTCGCCACACCGTGACATCGACTTTGTGCGATAAGGCATTGACGACTGAAATCCCCACGCCATGCAGACCGCCTGAGACTTGGTAGTTGTCGGTAGAAAATTTACCGCCTGCGTGTAGGCGTGTCAGAATCAATTCAATGCCCGATTGCTTAAATTCGGGGTGAATGTCGGTCGGCATGCCGCGTCCGTCATCTTCGACCGACAACGAACCATCGGTGTGTAGAATGACAGTAATGTTTTTGGCGTGACCTGCAAGGGCTTCATCCACCGAGTTGTCGATGACTTCTTGGGCAAGGTGGTTGGGGCGTGTGGTGTCAGTGTACATACCAGGGCGACGGCGTACTGGGTCAAGACCTTCTAATACTTCAAGTGAGGTGGATGTATAATTGCTCATTTTTTTCCCATTAAATAACACTAAACTTTAATTTGACCAACATTTTTTATTGAATCAACGGCAAGCCAAACAAAAATTTCACAATTTGCGGTAATTTGGTTTCAAAATCACTCATCACATGGTCGCCACCCTCTTCCACAATGATATGGCTTTGGGCATTGCTTTTTTCCAAAGCGCTTTGACTAAAATAATTGACCGCATCTTGGAAATTGAGCAACTCATCGCCTTTTTTCAAGATTACCAATAAATTCTGCGGATTGAGCGATTGTTCGGGGCGATTTGCTACCAGCCACTCAATATCTTTTTTACTAATATGCCAACCATCGGGGGTCACGTGACCGATATAATCATCGGGCAAACCGTCAAAATCTTCCCCAAAAAAACGCTTGAGACTTGTGCCACTGTGCACACTTGGATTGAGCAATACCGTTTTTTTACCTGTCAAATTTGCCAAAATATTGCCATAAAATCCACCGAGCGAACTACCGACCAAACCTGTATTGGGGTCTTTGGCAATAATTTCTTGGATTAAAGCAATCGACTCATTGGGTGAACGATTCAAATCGGGCGCAACAACTTTGATTTGTGGGAAATATTTGGCACAAAAATCTTTGAGTTTTTGCGCTTTTTCGGCGTTTGGATTGCTATCAAGTCCGTGAATATACACAATTTGCATGGTTTTCTCGCTATTTTTTAATTATAGTAAATTATCATATCGACTGTTGTTGGTTTGGCTAACATTTAATCTTAGCATTGCTTGGCTAAAATAGCCATGATGCGAGGTTTCAACACGTTAAAATTTGTCGTGTTAGTTAGATAGCCGTGTTTGGTGGTACTTTTTTGTCTGTGTTATTTGATTTTCAGCCCAGTTAACCCTATCTCTGCATAGGTGGATTACGCGTCCATTTGTATGGCGTAGTCAGGAGTTATCACCGCGATGGAGCAGCAAGAGTTATTTGAGATTGCCAGTCCTTGTATTCAAGTCTGCGAGCTTGATAAACAGGGGTATTGTAAAGGCTGTTTGCGCAATCGTACCGAGCGTGACCTTTGGCTTATGATGAATGACTCCCAAAAGCGGCAAGTACTTAAGTTATTGACTATCCGACGACTCAAACGACTGCGTGCCGAGCGTTTGGCGCACCAAACCCCCACTCAAACTGCGCAAGAAGATGAGATAAATTTGACATTGTTTGAAGATAATGAAAATAATGTTGGCGACTAATTGATTAATTGATCGTAATGTCTACTAAAAAAAATTAGGTTGAATGCATGAATAGTTCTTGGTTTAAGCAGGTTTGGCGACTTGCATTAACAGCGATTACGGTATTGATTTTTTTCATGGCAATTCGTGCGCTTTACCGTTTGACCAAAACTGTGCACTATCAAGACGTTCTAGACGCTATCGCGCATATTCCTACTTTCCATCTTATTATCGCCGCCATCGTGGTGGCTTTTGGTTATTTAGTACTCACCATTTATGATTTTATTGCACTACGCCAAATCGGCAAAAAACTTGATTACCCGCATGTCGCCCTCACCTCTTTTACCGCTTATGCCATTAGCCACACCATTGGGCTCAATCTTGTCACCGCGAGTGGTATCCGTTATCGTAACTATCGCCGTTTTAATCTGAGTCATAATGAAATTGCCAACATCGTCTGGATGGTGTCAATGGCATTTACCTTTGGTATTACCACGTTGATTGGGGCGTCTTTGACTAGCCATCCTGATATTACCATTCAACTATTATCCGAACTGGATAAATCCCTTGGCATCTTTGAGCATACTTTTTATGTACGGGTGCTTGGCATCACCATGTTAAGTATGATTGCTGCGATTATTGTGTATGCTGGCAGGCAAGGCAAACATGTGGTGATTCGCGGTTGGCGTTTTGACTTACCGCCCGCCAAAATTGTGCTGCAACAGATTGCGATTGCCATTTTAGATTTAAGTACCGTGGCGTTGGTACTGTACTTACTATTGCCGCCTTCTGAGCATATTAGCTATTGGGCGACCTTTTCTGCGTTTATTCAATCAATGGCAATCGGTATTTTAAGTCATGTCCCTGGGGGATTGGGCGTATTTGAAGTGGTCATGATTACGGCTTTGCCCAAAGTCGATCGGACGCAGATGCTGGCAGTGTTATTGATTTTTAGATTACTGTATTACATCATGCCATTTTTGGTTGCCTTACTGGCATTATTGGCATATGAGGCAAAGCTATATTTGAGTGAAAACTCTGACAAAAAAAAATAACCTTTTACATTGTTAACACTTTGCATCAAACAAACATGTTTTCATATCGTAAAAGGTTATTTTAAGCATGTTTGGTATGATCATACCAGATTAAATAGACCTGTTAAATCGACCTATCTTATCACTTTAGTGTTTAAACTTTTCGGCTAATAAAGGCGACAATGAATAAAATCACCGCCACTGCCAAGAATACATATGCCAAGTTTGCTGATAGTCCTGCGACACCACCAAACCCTAAGAAACTCGCAATGAGTGCGATTACCGCAAAAATAATAGCCCAACGAAACATGATAACTCTCCTTTTTTTTATTGTTTTAAATGTCATGCGCTGCAGTTAGACATTTTGCATTTAGATACTTTAACACTTTACATTTTAGTTTTAGTTAAAGCCTGTTAACCTATGCTTTATTGCATGAGTACATATTAAAATAATTCTATAGCGTTGTAACGAGCACTTTTGTAAGGTTTGTGGCTTTCTCATAGCCTGTGTATAACAAAGTGCAAAAAAAACCATGCATGGTTAATGATGTTCATGCTTCTGGTAAGCATTAGTAAGTATTGCAATGCTGTGTTAATGTAGCTGTAGCTTGCATTGACAATCTCACTGATTGTTAACGCCACCGAATGACTTCCTTAATGGCATTAGGATTTGTTTACGTATTCTCAACATTTTGTCCCTAATCCTTACATTGTTGCGGCCGATGATTGTTTTATAATGGCATCTAGGCTTTTAGTATTCCCTTAACAGTGATTCTCTTTATAATACTGTCATATTTGGGAATTATACTAACTACCTATATAACTATAGAATAACTATAGACACAAGTATAGCAATCAACAATGAGGAAAAAATTATGAAAAAGTTAGCCACAACACTTACTGCATTAGTCATAGCAACAGGTCTTACCGTGAGTGCCCAAGCAGCGACCAAAGTAACGACTACGACCAAATCGACTACCACACACAAAAACGTAGCAACGGCAAAAGCAAAACCGCAAAAAGCTACCCAAAAATCCACAAAAGCATCAAAAAATACTCACAGCACCAAAGCTTCAGCCAAGGCTAAAAAAGGCAGCAAAGTAGCTCCAAGAACCAGTGAAGTAAACATTGATATCCCAGCTGACCTAAAAATCGACGAAAGCAGCAACAAATCTGTTGCGCCAGTCGCGCCTAGAAATGCCCAATCAAATCCTGGGTGGTACCAGTAGCGCAAGTTACCCAAACAGGTCCTGCGGTTTAATCAGTCACCGTGCAACCGGTTGATGATAACACAGCGATTGCCTCAACAACGACAACCGTACCTGTTGACGTACAAACTGTACCCGTTGTAGTAAACCCATAATCGCTAATTGTTAAACGATTTTTATAAAAAAAGATGCCTGCGTGGCATCTTTTTTTGTGGCTAATTAGTGGATTGATTATTTGGTCAATAAAAAAGACACTCTGAATACCTTTTTTATTGTTATATGACTCAAAATCTTTAGCAACTTTTAGCGGTGATAAGCAGCATATTTGGGATCTGCTGCCGCGGTGAATAACACGTCCGTTGATGAGTTGAGTGCTGTCTCAACCGAGTCTTGTACTACCCCAATAATAAAGCCAATCGCGACTACCTGCATGGCAATGGTGTCAGGAATATTAAAGAAACTACAGGCCAATGGTATCAATAGCAATGACCCCCCTGCAACACCTGATGCCCCCGCCGCAGCTAAGGTAGACACCACCGCTAACAATAGCGCAGACCCGAAGTCCACATGAATACCTAACGTATGTGCCGCTGCCAATGTCATGACATTGATGGTAATCGCCGCCCCTGCCATATTAATGGTGGCACCTAACGGAATAGTGATTGAATAAGTATCCTCATGCAAACCCAACTTATGCGCAAGGTTTAGATTCACAGGAATATTGGCAGCTGAACTACGAGTAAAGAAGGCGGTGATGCCACTTTCTTTAAGGCAGGTAAACACCAATGGATAAGGATTTTTGCGGGTTTTGACAAATACAATTAATGGGTTTACAACTAAAGCGATAAACACCATAGAGCCGACCAACACTGCTAACAAACGGGCATAACTTAATAACACCGACAGACCCGTTTCAGCGATGGTTTGTGTCACCAAGCCAAACACGCCCAATGGCGCAAACCAAATCACCCATTTGACCACGCTTGAGACCGCTTCCGCCAAATCGTTAATCATTTGCTTGGTATTGTCTGAGGCATGGCGCAAGGCAAAACCCAAAATCGCCGCCCAAGATAGCACGCCCATGTAGTTGGCATTGACGATCGATTTGATAGGATTTTCCACCATGTTGGTCAAGAGTACTTTTATCACTTCTGCTAAAGATGACGGTGGCGCTTGGCTGACTTCACCGGCTTTTAAAATCAATTCGGTTGGGAATAAAAAACTTGCCACGACGGCCGTCAAAGCTGCCAAGAACGTACCTGCCATATACAGCACCAAGGTTGAGCGGACATTGACCTGAGTGCCTGATTTATGCTGACTGATAGCGGCAATGATTAAGATAAACACCAACAACGGTGCAATCGCTTTTAACGCACCGACAAATAATGCCCCCAAAATTGAGATGGTTTGCGCCACACTCATCGATAAACCGCCGATGATAGTCGGATTGGCTAATGAACCGACTAAGATACCAAGTATCAATCCAATCACAATCAAAGGCACCAACCCCACGCGCTGATACGCTTGGATAAGTTTTAACATAATAACTGAAGTTACGCACCGCTAATAGCCTTAAGCTGGGCAAAAGCCGACTGA
>NZ_DALZOJ010000024.1:0-23258 GCF_032004885.1 Moraxella sp. CTOTU47579 | reverse complement strand
TAAGTCGCTCACTGCTCGTCATTGGGCAGTGCTTTAATTATTGGGTTTGGTATAATCTGTATGTGTTGGCACAAAGTGGTAACAAAACTTCAAATGCCCAAAAAATCGTGACGACTGCGAGTGCGCAAACTATGTCACAATGTCTTATCGTAAGTTCACAAAACAATTCACTGACCATGCGATTGACTTGGGGTCAATATCCAGAAGATGTCGATTCGCACTTGATCACACCAAATGGTTCGCACATTTATTACATCAATGATGGCAGCTTAACAAGTGAGCCTTTTGCCAATCTTGATGTAGATGACACTACAAGCTTTGGTCCTGAAGTGGTGACTGTCCGTCGCCTGCAAGTAGGTACTTATCGTTATGGATTGCATAATTATTCAAGCACGTTAATCCCGACTAACATGAAGCAATCACCTGTACGGGTTGAATTAGAAGGTGCTAAGTTACAAAAACGTATTATTTATCCAACGCTTGCTGATAGTAACAATCTATTTTGGTACGGATTTGACCTAGTCGTTGACGCGCAATGTAACGTGACCTATAAGCCAATAGATCAATGGTTAGCAAATGATGATAATTTTACTGCACTGAGCCCACAGTATAACTCAAATCCTCAATATTGTACGGCACCTTAATTTAGATCTTTAATGCCATAAAAAAAGGCTCAATATGAGCCTTTTTTGTGTTACATAGTTACTATGATTATTGGACGATAGCCTGTTGTTAGAACATTCCGTTTTCATTTGCTGCGCTATTATCGTCACATTGCAGGGAGAAATTTAGTTCATTTTCATCAATTTTATTGGCTGATTTACTTTCCAGCTTAATAAGTAGGCGTAAATCATTGGGTGAGTCAGCGTGTTTGATGGCATCGCGGTAAGTGATTTCGCCATTTTCATACAAATCAAACAACGCTTGGTCAAAGGTTTGCATACCGAGTTCACGAGAGCGTTTCATCACGGGCTTAATTTCGTGGATTTCCCCTTTACGGATGTAATCACCAATCAGTTGCGAATTGAGCAAAATTTCAATCGCAGGGCGGCGACCTTTGCCATCAGGGGTAGCAATCAATTGCTGCGCCACAATGGCTCGAAGGTTCAATGATAAATCCATCAAAATCTGCTCGTGATGTTTTGCTTCAAAGAAGTGAATAATACGCTCAAGCGCTTGGTTGGCATTGGTGGCGTGTAGGGTGGCAAACACCAAGTGTCCTGTTTCAGCATATTGAATGGCATAATCCATGGTTTCGCGGGTACGAATCTCGCCAATCAAAATCACATCAGGTGCTTGACGTAGGGCGTTTTTTAATCCTGCTTCAAATGACTTGGTATCAATGCCAACTTCGCGTTGGGTGATGATACAGCCTTTATGTTCATGCAGGTATTCAATCGGGTCTTCGATAGTAATGATATGACCGCGCGAATTCTCGTTGCGATACCCCATCATAGCTGCCAGTGTGGTAGATTTACCTGTACCTGTCGCGCCGACTAGTAGCACGATGCCGCGTTTTTTCATGGCAATTTCATTCAAAATCGGTGGTAGATTGAGTTGCTCTACCGTTGGGATTTTGGTTTCAATTTTACGTAGCACCATGCCCGCACAGTCTTTTTGGACAAAGGCAGAAACACGAAAGCGTGCGGTTTGGTTTTTGTCAACAATGGCAAACTGGCATTCTAGGGTGTCGTCAAACTCTTTGCTTTGAGCAGGCGTCATCACGCTTTTGACCAGCGTCATTGATTGCTCGGGGGTCAGCGCTGACTTGGTGACTGGCGCGATAGTACCATTGACTTTCATTGATATGGGCGCATCGGCGGTGATAAAAAGGTCGGAGCCGTTTTTTTGTATCATTAGCTGCAGTAATTTATCAAGATCCATAACGCGTCTCTCGCATTGGTTTTATAAGATTGTTTCTATCAAACAGTTATCACATAAAATTTTCAGGTTGTTTGGCATATTGGCGCGCCGATTCTTTGCTAATCACGCCCTTATTGACCAACTCGCGAAGGCTTTGATCGAGTGTGGTCATACCATCGCCTGCACTGGTTTGGATGGCAGAGTACATTTGGGCGACTTTGTTTTCACGAATCAAGTTACGAATCGCAGGCGTACCAATCATAATTTCATGTGCGGCGACACGCCCACCCGTTTGGCGTTTGAGTAGCGACTGCGAGATAACCGCTTGCAGCGACTCAGATAACATCGCTCGAATCATGTCTTTTTCGGCGGCGGGGAACACGTCGACCACACGGTCAATGGTTTTGGCAGCAGATGAGGTATGCAATGTCCCAAATACCAAGTGTCCTGTTTCAGCAGCCGTCAATGCCAAGCGGATGGTCTCAAGGTCACGCATCTCACCGACAAGAATAACATCAGGGTCTTCACGTAAGGCAGAGCGCAGCGCGGCGTCAAAGCTTAAAGTATCACGGTGGACTTCACGTTGGTTGATGAGGGATTTTTTTGATTGATGCACAAATTCAATCGGGTCTTCGATGGTTAAGATATGTTCTTTACGGGTTTCATTGATATAGTTAATCATCGCCGCAAGAGTTGTTGACTTACCCGAACCTGTTGGACCTGTGACCAGTACCACGCCGCGTTTGTAGTTAGAGATTTTCTCAAAAATCGGTCCCATACCAAGCTGTTCCATCGTCAAGACCTCAGATGGAATGGTACGAAATACCGCACCTGCGCCCCGGTTTTGGTTAAAGGCATTGACACGAAAGCGCGCCACATTGGGGATTTCAAACGAAAAATCGGTTTCAAAAAACTCTTCATAATCGGCACGTTGTTTGTCGTTCATGATGTCATAAATCAAACTATGCACTTTTTGGTGATCGAGCGGTGGCATGTTGATTTTGGTAATTTCACCATCTACCCGAATCATCGGCGGTAAGCCTGCTGAAATGTGTAAGTCAGAGGCTTTATTTTTGAATGCAAAACGCAACAAATCGTCAATCGATAATTCCTTTGCCATGATAGCGAATCCTACAGGTGGGTAATGAAAATACAAAAGCAGCAATAGAAAAAAGCTGCGGGAAAAAAAGATAGTTATACTATAATCATCCGTCCACAAAAAAAACAGAAAAAACTGACTAGGCATCATAGTTTTTTGTTGATTTTAGCTTATGTTAAACTCAATTGGAAAATTGGGCACACAAGTGCAAAAAAAACGTTACCTTAACCCGGTAGCCATCAAGCCAGTCCACTATCAACAGGAAAAGTTAACCATGCAAACATTCGACGCACAGCAGCCATTGGCGACAAGCGCAACAGATGCTGAAAACCAAGCCTTGATAGCGCGTTGGCAACAGGTGAAAACTGACGTTGCTAGGCTCAATCCAACTGTCAAACTGCTTGCGGTATCCAAAACCAAACCCAACTGGATGATTCGCACCTTAGCGCAGCAAGGTCAGCAAGATTTTGGTGAAAACTATGTGCAAGAAGCGGTGACAAAAATCGCAGCACTCAAAGACGTTACTGCCAACGAGCAGCCATTGGTGTGGCATTATATCGGTCATATCCAGCGTAACAAGACCAAAGAGTTGGCGGCGCATTTTGATTGGGTGCATGGGGTCGATCGCTTAATTATTGCCCAGCGTCTCAATGGGCAAAGGGGTGAACACCTTCCGCCACTCAATATCTGTATCGAAGTCAATATTGACGATGAAGCCAGTAAATCAGGCTGCCAGCCAAACCAGTTACCCGAATTGGTGACAGAGATTAGCCAATTACCCAACTTGCAATTACGCGGACTGATGATTATCCCTGCCAAAAATTCAGCCGCTGCCTTTGTCAAAACCCAGCAATTATTTGAGCAAAACAAGCGCTATCATGCGCATCCTGAGCAGTGGGATACTTTGTCAATGGGCATGAGCGGCGATATTGAACAAGCCATTGCCGCGGGCGCTACCATCGTTCGTATTGGCACCGCCATTTTTGGGGCGAGAGATTAGTGCGAATGATGGGGTAAAAAGACAGCAATTTAACGATTTTTATCATTTTTTACTCAACAATGAAGCAGGGTCTGTTACATATTGACCCTGCTTTTTTTACATTACACCAAAATAAATACAGAGTAATAGGCGTTGATTTAACCCAATGTTGTGTTAAATCAACGATTTTCTTACCGAATTATTGCTGTATACTTTCTATAGGCTTTCTGTAAGCAAATTAGCTTACATTGTAATATTTTTTAACATTTTCTGGATAAAAGATATCTACATTCGAAAAACTTTATTGGTATGATGGCGTTGTTTTACAGAATGTAACCAGTACAATAGTTATGTAATTTTTATCCGTATATCAACTTTTTAGCTTCTAGCAATCAATTTTGATATAGCCCATATACGGATAAAAGTTCTGAACGGATTAAAGCCCTATGAACTTTCTTCAAAAAACTTTATTAACCGCTCTACCTTGTGTCTTGTTAAGCGTAGCCCCAACCGCTGCCAATGCCGACAATGGTATCACAGAATATTTCGGTAGCTTTAACTCAAGCGTTTCTCAAAATCCAGAAGGTGGCTCAAAAGTAGATAGCCTCATTGCAAAAGCCAAAAACTTTATCGGCTTACCTTACCGTTGGGGTGGCACCAGCCCAGCCAGTGGTTTTGATTGTAGCGGCTTTATGCAATATGTTTATAAACAAACCGCCAACATCAATCTGCCACGCACCTCAGGCAGCATGGCGCAAGTTGGTGAACGTATTAACCGTAGTGAGTTAAAACCAGGCGATATGGTGTTTTTCTCTCAAGGTGGTGGTCGTATCTCTCATGTGGGCATGTACATCGGTGAAGGTCGTTTTATTCATTCACCATCAACCGGCAAAAGTATTTCTATTACAAGTTTAGATTCTGGCTATTGGGCAAACAAATTCGTGACAGCGCGCCGTGTATTGGACGCTTGAGTGTAATCAAGAACGTTACTATTAAAAAATATTGTTGAAAAAACCAATAAAGTTAAAACTCTGTAAAATGTTGATCAAGGTAAGCTTAGGCTTGCCTTTTTTATTTGGTCGAGGAAATTTTGATAAAAATAGATAAGTCAAGCCTCATTAAAAAAAATTAAACATTTACCCATTGGTTATTAATAAAGTATTAGAATGAAGCAACAATACCTTATATAATCTTTAGGGTAAGTTAAATGCAAACGACTAAAACTAATCAATGACTGACATCGCTGTTGATTTGTTTAATGCGTAACGCCCTTTTTTAATAGATTTATTGATTTTGCAATAATCCTATGACCCAAACCGCCTTGCCAAGCTTTAAAGAACAATTGCAACAAACGCTAAAATTTTTTAGCTTTAAACCTTCGGTATATATCAATTCGCCAAGAGTCAACGATACCAATAAATTCATGCTGTTTATTATATTGGCGTTGGTTGAGACATTTTTTCATTTAATTTGGTATGCGACAGTTCTTGTCATCACATCGCCCCTAGATATCTTTCCTTTTGCTCAGACGTTCAATCAAATTTTTAATCGCGGCTTGATGATAAATATCACCTATTTGGGACTGGCGATGGTGTTGTTTTGCGGGTATTCACTATGGGTCATCACTCGCATTCCTGAACAGTCAAGACTTTGGCGAGAGTACCAAATCTTTTTTGTAATCATCTATTTGATTTATGAAAATCTTTTTATTGTCTGGATTGGCAACAACAGTGCGCTTGAAGGTGTAATGCTGATTAGTTCCACCGGTCTTGGGATGGTGCTATTAAGATGGCGACTGGTCTGGGTGTCGTTTGTCAGTTGTATTGTTGCGTTATTTATTTTTAATATGAGTAATAGCATGAATTGGTGGCAATTGCTGCCTAGGTTGTATCCAAGTTTAGCAGCGCGTAGTCATTGGCTTTGGGGATTGTCTTTTAGCTTTTTGGTAACCGCCAAGGCAACAGTCACGCTGTATTGTATTTTACAGGGCATGAAAGTCATGAACTTTCAGCGCCGCAAGATTTATGATTTGCTAGAAGCTGATGCGCTCACCAATATTGCCAATCGGCGTACCATTTATAGTTTTTTGAGTTATTTATGGCAACGTAAAAGCGATTGGAATACGCTTAGTGTGATTTATATTGATTTGGACAAATTTAAACATATCAATGATAAATATGGTCATGATGCGGGTGATGCGACGTTGATTTGTACCGCGAATACCTTAAAAAACTTCTTACCGACAGGGACGATGTTTGGACGCGTGGGTGGGGAAGAATTTTGCATCATCTTGCCTAATATGGGGATTGAGCAAGCCTACGATATGGCAGAGCAGCTGCGCCAGGCTTTTGAAAAGCAAGTGGTGAGATATGGCATCTTTGATACAGAAATTCAATTTACCGCAAGCTTAGGTATATCCAGCCTTTATCAAAATCATGGGAGAGATAGCGAGCGTGCGATTGATAATCGCAGTTTTATCGAATATATGCGCGAGTATATGCATAGTTTACCAACCATGCCTGCACTGCCACCTGCCCTTGAGCGCATTATCAAATTCTCCGATTTGGCAATGCAGCAAGCCAAAGCCAATGGTCGCAACTGTGTGGTCAAAGGTCAATGTTATTTATTGATGACGCCAATCAATCAGCATTCATAACTTAGCCTTTATAACCCAGCCTTTAACTGGGCTTTCATGACGTAGTCGTGAGTAGCGAGCTTGCAACAAGCGTATCAATCATCGTCGTTGCAAAACTGCCTGCCGGTAATTCAAAATCTAACACCAATGTCTCACCGTCTTGCCAAACCCATTGTAAGTTACTGGGCAGCATACGCAGGGAGCGGCGCTGCTGCTTTAAACCAAACTCAATCAGACCTTGACTTAGCTGCTGATAAATGGGATTGTCAGTGATGACTGATAGTTCTAATGCGTTAACCTTACCACTGCTTTTTAACTCACCCGCGCCCCACATGGGTGCAGTCAAATGGATATCGCCACTTTGTAGCCTTGATATTATAGTCTCATCTATATGCTGTGCCACAAAAATACTGTTTGAACCCGCCAAATTCATCACATCACCATCAAGCGGTTGGTTCCAGATGCCCAACGCGATACGTTTTGCCAAGATGGCATTGAATAATTCACTACGCGCTGCCGACAGATACAGACTGATTTTATCTTGGTCAAATTTGCGATGAATTTTTTTACCCCTAATTGTATGATGGGTAAATAGTTCGATAGCGGCATCAATATTATTGGCATCTTGCCCAAAGCGCTGCTCGCCAAAATAATTGGGAACGCCTTGGGTTTTGATGGTCGCAAGTTGTTGCTCGATGGCAGCTTTCTCGCCCACTACGTTGCGTAGGGTGATGATAAACTGATTGGCCTCATGAGTACCGCGACCCAGTTTTTTATGATGCCAATGCTGTGCCAGTATTTCTAGGGTTTCATCGCTAGCTAATTTGGTCTGGACAAATTGCTGAAAGTTTTGTTCAGGGGTAATTTTTTCTGGCAAGCGAAGACTAAACCATTGCGTCGTCAGCGCATGACGATCTTTGAGACCCGAATATCCCACATCCTTGAGTGGGATGCCTGCCCATTGTGACAGCAACTTTGCCACAAAATTGGTATTCATTCGGGTCTTTTGAATATGAAGCCAAAGATGTTCGCCTGTATGGCTGCATTCAATGCCTAGTTTTTCATGGACAATAAAATCAGTGGGTTGTTGTTTATAAATAGCGGACTCAATCGCAGGGGTATAGGGTGAAGGCAGTTTTGGCATGCTAGGGTTACTTGTAAAAGGTTTATTTTAACAAACGGATGATTGATAAACCATCTCGATTACAGCAGCGCTTAATTATAGCCATGCTTTATTGTCTTATGCTAATAGGTTAAAAATATGAAGGCAACAACAATGACGTCAAATACGGCTTGAATGCCAAAGTAATAGACAATAAAGTAGTGCTTGCTAAGTTAGGTATGTTGGTTAATTTAGGTGCATTGGGTGGCAAAATCGGTCAGCTGACTTGGCAAAATTTTTAACGCATCCTATGTTTAGCGAATGTGAGTATAAAAAGAGAAAAAACATGAAAGACCCTGATAGCGATATCGATAAAAACGCCGTGCAATTACGCGTTGCCAGGCAACCAGACGTCGAAAATTTGGTAACTTTGCTCAATCGCTGTTACCGCTCAGATGAAGGCTGGACCAATGAAGCGGCTTTAATTGGTGGGATTCGTACCACTGCCGAGGAAATGACAGCCTTGATAGACAACCCCAACGTTTATCTATTCGTGTTTGAAAATCCGCACGATAGCGATGATTTGCTCGGGTGTATTTCTGTGGATTTCTCACCCATTAACCATCAGCCAGCGGCGTATATTGGCACTTTTGCGGTTCATCCTGCTGTGCAAGGTAGAGGCATTGGCGATACGATGTTGTCTGCGGTAGAAACGTTTGCTATCAGACACGCCCACGCCAAAAACTTAACCCATTTACCTTTAACCCATTTGTCCATGTCGATTTTAAGTCATCGACCAGAGCTGTTAAGTTATTATCAGCGCCGCGGTTATCTACTGACAGGGGAGAGGATGGCATTTCCTAGAGACGGCAACAATGGCGACCCCAAACGCGATGAGGTATTTTTAGAGTTTTTGCAAAAACCCATTTAAGCAAATGAAGCGTCCGTCAAATCTAGTAATACAATCGAATAACAATAATCGTCATGCTGAGCAATAAAGTTTTAAGGGTATTTTATATAATGGTTGCAATAATTTTTTACACAATAATTTTAAACAAAAGGAAATCATGATGAAAAGATGTGCCAAAATCTACTCACTAGCGCTAAGTTGCTTGATAGCAGGAACGCTGGCAATGACAGGCTGTCAAACCATAGCGGATAGTAAGTTAGGGATCGTGAACCCGACCCAAGCGGTCACCTTACCGTTAGCCGATGCCACGTTGCAAAATTATCGCTGGCAATTGGTCTCGGTGACTGATTTGTCGGGTAAACCCACTAAACCTGAATTATTTAACCAAGCCAAGCCGCTATTGGTCAGCTTTGATAAAGGTCGTGTCAGCTTTGACAATACCTGTAATCGCATGTGGGGCAATTATAGCCTGACCCATGACAATGTATTGATAAAAAATATCGTTTCCACGCGCATGATGTGTCTGCCAGAATCGCGCATGGCATTTGATGCCGCTGCGCCATCCACACTACAAGGGCAATTTAAACTGACCCAAGATAGCAAAGGCGAACTGATGTTGACGGTGACGGATAAGAGCCAAATCAGTCTATTTAAAGCGATTGCCAATAAAGCGATTGCCAAATAATGGTTTTTATCCTCCGTTGCCGTAAAACCACCGACCTCAGGCAATGGATATAAGGCAACTTAAGCAACTATGCTTACACGCTATAATACTTGCATAAATTTTGCTAAAATAACCCCATGAAAACACTCAAGCTACGCATACGAGATAAACATACAGCAAAGCTTAATAAGTTAAGCGGTTCAGTCAATTTCGTATGGAACTACGTCAATGACTTGAGTTACAAACATCTACAAAAAACAGGCAAATTCTTTTCAGCTTATGATTTGAACGAATACACCAAAGGTAGCGGTGAATTACTGGGCTTGCACTCTCAAACCATTCAAGCCATCAATGAAACCCATGCTAAAAGCCGTAAGCAATTCAAAAAGGCTAAACTCAACTGGCGAACCAATAACCCCAATGCCAAGCGTAAATCGCTTGGCTGGCTACCGTTTAAACAATCGGCTATTAAGCATATTGCCACTCACCAAACAGGCAAAAAGGGCTTAAAATCAACCCTGCAACTAAGTCTAGCCAAAGGGCAGAAACTCATCATCGACCTATGGGACAGCTACAACCTATCGCTTTACCAAATCAACACCTGCGAGATTGTGCAAGACAGCCGTAACCGTTGGTATGCGTGTATCATCGTTAAAGACTACCCTAAAACCACTTGTGGAACTGGTAGTGTAGGCATAGATTTAGGTTTAAAAGACAGTGCCACTACCTCAAGCGGTGACAAACTCACCATTAAGCAAACGTTAAAATATGCCAAAGATTTAGCCACCGCCCAACGTGCCAAAAACAAACAGCATGTAAAGGCAATCCATGCCAAAATCAAAAACACACGCCAAGACCTGATACATAAATTCACCACCCAATTAGTCAAGGACAATGCCCTAATCGTGGTTGGTGACGTTAAAACCACCCAGTTTAACAGTAAAAAAGGCAAACTAGCCAAGTCGGTTTACGATGCAGGTTGGTTTGAACTCAAAAGGCAACTGACCTATAAATGCGAGAACGCAGGTTGCCGTTTTGAAATCGTGAATGAACGATACACTACCCAAACTTGCTCGTGCTGTGGCGATATGTCCAGTAGCTTGAGCGGTAGAGCAGGTTTGCGAATAAGAGAATGGACTTGTGTAAAGTGTGACACACGGCATGATAGAGATATTAATGCCAGTAAGAACATTCTTGCGGTCGGGCTTGACCGTCTGGGAGCAGGAATCCCCTCACTTTAGGGAGGGGAGGAAGTCAATACCAATAATTAAAGTGGGTTTGTGAAAACAATTCATTTGATTACCAAAAGTTTTAGCTGTCACTGTCTGATTTCCCCATGCCCAAACACAATCCATTTTTGCGATGTTAAACCTTCAAGACCCACAGGGCCGCGCGCATGGATTTTATCGGTAGAGATACCAATCTCTGCGCCCAAACCATATTCAAATCCATCGGCAAAGCGGGTCGATGCATTGACCATCACGCTACTAGAGTCAACTTCACGCATGAATTTTAACGATTTTGAGTAGTTTTCGGTAATAATCGCATCGGTATGGTGTGAGCCATGGGCATTGATATGGGCAATGGCTTCATCGATATCGGCGACTACTTTAATCGCCAAAATCGGTGCCAAATATTCGGTATCCCAATCTGCTTCACTCGCCGCTGACAAATGAGCGGTTAATTCAGCGGTATCGCTCAAGATGGCTAAGGTTTTTGGACAGCCGCGTAATTGCATGGCACTGTCTGCAGCGACAATGGCGCTGGCGATTGGCGGCAAGGCTTGCGCAGCGATTTGGCTATCAATCAGCAGCGTTTCCATAGTATTACAAGTGCCGTAGCGGTGAGTTTTGGCATTGACGCAAATAGCGGTTGCCATAGTCAGGTTTGCATCGCGATCGACAAAGGTATGGCAGTTACCATCTAGATGCTTGATGACAGGGACGCGCGCTTCATTACTGATACGCTCAATTAGGCTTTTACCACCCCGCGGCACAATCACATCGACATAGCGATTCATGGTGATAAGTTCCCCCACTGCCGCACGGTCGGTGGTTTCGACCACTTGCACTGCCGCCTCTGGCAAACCAACCGCTTGTAAACCTTGTTTGACACACGCAGCCAATGCTTGGTTAGAATAAAACGCTTCTGAACCCCCACGTAAGATAATCGCATTGCCAGATTTTAATGCCAAAGACGCAGCTTCAATGGTCACATTGGGGCGAGATTCATAAATCATCCCGACCACACCCAGCGGCACGCGCATTTTACCTAGCTGAATACCCGATGGACGAAAGGTCATATCCGTGACCTCGCCAATCGGGTCAGGTAGCATGGCGACATCTTTTAGCCCCTGTAACATGCCTTCAAAACGCGCATCGGTGAGCGCTAATCGGTCAAGTAGTGCGTCATCCAGTCCTTTTTGTTGACCGTTTTGCATATCGGTGGCATTGGCCGCCAACACCTGTGATTTGGCTTGTTGCAGGGCGTCATAGATAGCGAGTAGGGCGCTATTTTTGAGCGCGGTGTCTGCTTTTGCCAAAATCGCTGAAGCAGCGCGCGCTTGCTGTCCCACGGTTTGCATATAATGTTTGGTATCAGTCATGGTTTGCATAGTCAGTCCCTAATATAATTATCGCTTCATCATAACAACTTCAATCCAAAAATGGAATTTAGAAAGTTTTGACAGATAAAAATTAATGGTTATGACTTAATCTAAAAACCAGTGCTAAAGACCGGCGCCATGAAATAAAGTTAAATAAGAGAAAAAGTTGCGTTTTAGTAGCGTTTTAAGCGAAAATAGACAGTTTTTTTTCACCTATCGTCAAATTTTGGATTGAATATCATGTCAGATGCTATGCCAAACTTACAGCGTCCTGTAGCCTTGCAACTTAACAATATCCACAAAAACTTTGGATCGCTTGAAGTACTAAAAGGTGTATCGTTGACCGCTTATGATGGCGATGTCATCTCAATTCTTGGCTCGAGCGGCTCGGGCAAATCCACCTTGCTACGCTGTATAAATTTGCTTGAAAACCCCTCGCAAGGGGAGGTTTTCTTGGGCAGTGAAGCATTGGTATTAAGACCGAATAAATCTGGGGATTTGGTTGCCGCCAACCAGCGTCAGCTTGAGCAGTTTCGCTCAAAAATGGGTTTTGTGTTCCAAAACTTTAACCTATGGCCACACCGGACTATTTTGCAAAACATCATTGAAGGGCCGACCCAAGTCCTAAAAGTCGCCAAAGACCAAGCCATCAGTGAAGCTGAAGTGCTACTAAAACGCGTAGGACTACTAGATAAGAAAGACGCTTACCCAGAAAACTTATCGGGTGGACAACGCCAGCGTATTGCCATCGCTCGTGCGCTAGCGATGAAGCCCCAAGTATTGCTATTTGATGAGCCAACCTCTGCGCTCGACCCAGAATTGGTCAATGAAGTATTAGCGGTGATGAAATCGCTTGCTGAAGAAGGTCGCACCATGCTGATTGTCACCCATGAAATGCGTTTTGCGCGCGATGTATCAAGCCAAGTGGTGTTCTTGCATGAGGGACGTATCGAAGAAATAGGCACACCCGAGCAGGTATTTGACAATCCGCAATCAGCGCGGGTGAAAGACTTTATGGCAAGCCATCAAAAATAATCCAATCAACCTATCAGCCGTCAATTGCCATGCGATTGGCGGTTTTGTAATTTTAGGCATCAGAAAAAATTTATTTGATTTAATTGTTGCTGCATACGTTTTTCACTTGCAAAAATGTTAATTTATGTTAATTTTAACTAAATTGTAAACTCGCATTTATTTTAGTCGCATTGATTTTAAATATTGAAATCGCTGAAAGCGAAACCTGATATTAAATCGCTTTTTACTCAAAAATTTCATTTGTAAGGAACATCCATGCAATCAACCTTGAATTCAACCTACTCAAAACTCGCCTTGGCAACGGTATGTGCAGTTAGCATGGGATTAACCGCCTGTCAAAAACCTGCTGAAAAAACAGAAGGTGCAGCCGCCAGCCAACCCGCTGCCAGTGCCAGCACAGGCAAAAAAATTCGTATTGCCACTGAAGGCGCCTACAAACCATTTAACTATACCAATGCCGATGGCACGTTAGGTGGTTATGACGTGGATGTTGCCAAAGCCTTGTGTGCCCAAGCGAAACTCGACTGCGAAATCGTAGCGCAAGATTGGGACGGTATTTTGCCAGGCTTGATGGCGAGAAAATACGACGCGGTTGCCGCGGGTATGTCAATTACCCCAGAGCGTTCAGCGCAAGTGGATTTCACCACGCCTTATTTTAAAAACACCATGGTTTGGGTCGCTGCCAAAGGTGGCAAATTCAACCCACAAGCGATTTCAGGGCTAAAAATTGGCGGTCAACGCTCAACCACCATGGCGCAGTACCTTCAAGATAAACTGAGCAAAACCAACGAAATCAAATTGTATGACAACTATGACAACGCCTACATTGACCTAAAATCAGGTCGTATCGATTCAGTGCTGTCTGAAAAAGTAACCGCTAGCGAATGGCTAAAACAAAACAGCAACTACCAACTCGTAGGCAGTGAGATGGATAATGGTGACAACATCGCAATGGCCATTCGTAAAGGCGATCCACTAAAAGCAGAATTTGATAAAGCCTTAGATGCACTACAAAGTAATGGCGAGTTGGCAAAATTACAAAAGCAACATTTTGGTAATTAATTGACGTTGTATCGATCGTTTTAAAATTTACACAATAGATGTGGGTGACCCTCAAATTTTGACAAAAGGTGTTGTTATGAAACAGTTATCGGTTTTGGGTGTATCGTCGTTAGCCATTTTGATGGGGGTAACTGCCTGTCAAAAACCTGCGGAAAAACCGGCAGACACGGCAGCAGCAAGTAACGCTACCACGGCAGCAAACGCAGATATGCCACAGATTCGTATCGCTACCGAATCAAGCTTTGTCCCCTTTAGTTATAAAGATGCCAATGGCAAATTAATCGGCTTTGAGATTGATTTGGCAGATGCGTTATGTAGTGAAGCCAAACTAAAATGTGAAGTGATTTCCCAAGATTGGGATGGACTGATTCCAGGACTACAAGCACAAAAATACCATGCCATCATGGCGGGGATGTCAGACACCGCAGAGCGTCGCCAAGTGGTGGCATTTAGCGACCCATACTTTACCAATAACCTCGTTGTGATTGGCAAAAAAGGGGTAGACAAAGGTGCTGATGACCTAGCAGGCAAATCAGTGGGTGCGCAGCGTTCAACGACCGCAGCTGAGTACTTAGCCAAAAACTTCCCAAAAGCCACCCCAAAACTGTATGACACCCAAGATAATGCCTATCTTGACCTAGAATCGGGTCGTACGGATTTGATGATTTCTGACAGTGCCCCAGCCTTATCATGGTTAAAAACCGCCAAAGGTCAAAGCTTTGAAGTCAAAGGTCAACCGATTAATATTGATGACAAAATTGCCATTGCCCTTCGTCAAAATGATCCATTGATTGGCAAATTCAACACCGCACTGGCGGCGCTAAAAGCCAATGGTACTTACGATAAAATCAGCCAAAAATATTTTGCAGATTTGCCGAAATAAGCCGTTAAATAACTGATTAAGTGTTCGTTTTCTTACAACTCACAAGTAAAATTTTGTCATGTGTTAGACGTTAAAAATTAGGAGTATCAGGTGAAAGCAAATATTTCATTATTGGGTAGCTTGGCAGTGGCAGGTCTAGCGCTAGTGGGTTGTCAAAAACCTGCAGAAAAAACGGCGGCAACAACGGGTAGCACAGCCGCTTCTACAACGGCCAGTAGCAGCACTGAGACATCGAGCAGTATGGCAGGCAAAACCATTCGCATCGCCACCGAAGGCACCTATAAACCCTTTAGCATCACCAAAGCGGATGGCAGTTTGACAGGTTTTGATGTGGATTTTATTCGGGCCTTATGTGCAGAAATGAAAGCCAACTGTGAAATCAAGCCACAAGATTGGGATGGTTTATTACCAGGCTTGATGGCAAAAAAATATGACGTGGTAATTGATGCCATGTCTATCACCCCAGAGCGTCAAGCGCAGGTCGATTTTACCGACCCCTATTTTACCAATACATTGGTATTTTTGACCAAACAAGGTAGTCCTATCAATCCGGATGACCCTGCCCAAATTGACAGCCATACAGTTGCGGCGCAGCGTTCAACGCTATCGACCCAGTGGATGGAAAAAAATCACCCAAAAGCCCAGCTAAACCTGTATGAAGGTTTGGACAATGCTTTTATGGACTTGGCAGCAGGGCGTTCGGATCTGATGATTTCGGATAAAGCCCCGGCCGCTTATTGGCTGACCACGCCAGAAGGTAAAGGGTTTGAAATCAAAGGTAAAGAGATTGATGTTAATGACAAAATGGGTATCATCGTCCGTAAAGGCGACCCACTGCGTTTAGAATTTAACAAAGCGATTGCCACGTTAAAATCAAATGGCACGTATGACAAAATCTATAACCAATATTTTGGTAATGCAACCACTACAACGGCGGCGGCAAGCAACGTGGCCGTTACGGTCTCTAGCAGTACAACGACCACGACGACTGTGGCAAGTACGAGCAAGTAACTCAACCAAGCGCTTGGGTTCAGTCAAAAACTGGGTGAAAAGTCACTCAGTTTTTTGTTTTTTTGATGGTTTTTGATAGGGCAATCACGTAAAATTGCACCCTGCAAAAAACAAAGCAAAAGGTTATATCCATTATCACCTTTTGTCTATGTGACGGTAAAACTGCGTTTTAAGCATTTTTTGGGTAATAGGTCAGCAAACAGAGTTAAAAAGACAGGGTATCAATATTGTGTTAGATCTACAAGGTTTTGGGCAGCTATTATTAAGCGGCGCTTGGGTCACCATCAAACTGGCATTGACTAGTTTGGTCATTGGGCTGATTTTGGGATTATTGGGTGCGACCGCTAAGATGTCACGATTTAAAGTGCTCAACGCCATCGCCACCGCTTACACCACGATTATCCGTGGTATTCCAGAACTGCTGTCAGTCATGTTTATTTACTTTGGCGGCTCGATGTTGATGGGTCTTATTCTATCGCAATTTGGCAATACGGGATACGTGGATGTCAGTCCGTTCTGGGCGGGGGTTACAGCGCTGTCTGTGGCATTTGGTGCGTATGCGACCGAAACTTTTCGTATGGCATTTCAAGAGATTCCAAAAGGTCAAGCTGAAGCAGCGCAAGCGATTGGCATGAAAAAATTTCAAATCCTTTGGCGAGTGACGTTGCCACAAGTGTGGCGTATTGCACTGCCAGGACTGGGTAATTTGTTTTTGGTACTGCTCAAAGATACTGCGTTGGTTTCTGTGGTCGGGCTTGAAGATATCATGCGCCACGCCAAAACGGCAGCGACTTCCACGCAAAGCCCGTTTACTTTTTATATGGCAGCAGCCTTGTTGTACTTGAGTCTGACCGTCATCATCACCGGTGTGATTATGTGGCTAGAATGGGTCAATAACCCAGCAGAGCGTTATGCAAAACGCCTGCAAAAAATCGGCATGGCAAAATAGGGGATTCATCAATGAACTGGAATTGGCAAATTATTATTGATAGTATCCCAAAACTGCTGCAAGGCAGTATTATCACCATTGAGCTTGTGGTGTTGTCGGGTTTATTGGGGTTTATGTTGGCAGTGCCGCTAGCACTGGCTAGGCTGTCGAAAAAACCTTGGGTGCAGGCATTGCCGTTTGCGTATATTTTCTTTTTTCGGGGTACGCCGCTACTGGTGCAAATCTTTTTGATTTATTATGGCTTGTCACAATTTAAATGGGTGACCGAGTCTGTGCTGTGGAAATCGGGTGTGTTAGCGAGTCCATTTTGGTGCGCTATCATCGCTTTTACCCTCAATACGGCAGCTTATACCGCAGAAATCATCCGCGGTGCTATCAAGTCCATCCCCAAAGGCGAGAATGAAGCTGCCGATGCCATTGGCATGTCGTATAGCCAAAAATTGCGCCGAATTATTTTTCCTCGCGCCTTTGGCATCATGCTACCTGCGTATGGCAATGAAGTGATTTTTATGCTCAAAGGCAGTGCGCTGGCATCGACCATCACTTTGATGGATATCACCGGTGTGGCAACGACGATTATGTCAAAAACTTATACTGTTTTTGAATTGTTCTTTGCCTCAGGTATCATTTATTTGTTATTGTCTTGGCTATTGATTGGGATGTTTCGATTGGCAGAAAAACGCATCAATCGTCATCTTTCTTATCAGCCCGTCAGTAATGGGGGCGTTACTGCCTAAGCTGGGCTAAGCTAGGCTAAGCTAGACAAAGAGTTTGGATATATTGGAGGCGTGCCAATGAAACAAGCAGTTATGATATCAAGTTTGCTGATAGGTGGGGTGTTACTCTCGGCTTGTCAACCTGCCAGTGATAACAAGCCACAGCAAAACAGCACAGCAAGTGCCACAGTAGCTAGTATTCAGAGTCCACATCACGTTGCCAGTGTAGCTGCTGCCAGTACCGTATCCCCCCAAGCCGCCCAAAACGGTGCGCCCAAACAAATCAACTGGGCATTGGTGGATTCGGGCGTTAAGCCAGTCGATAAGGCTAGCTTTAAATATCCCTTTGCGCTCGATAGTGAGCCTGTCAAAGCCTATGCCGAGATGTATCATGTGGATAATGAAACCTCCCGCTACAACTTAACGGTGGGTATGGCAGTCAATGAAGTCTTATCCAAAGTGCTCGACCAGCTGGGGACTGCCTATGTGTCACATGAACTCACAGCCGGCAAGAACAGCGCGTTTGTCATCCATACCACCCAGCAAATTGCCCCGAGTCAATACACTTATGTCTTTGCCGAGCCCTTTGCCAAAGGGTTAACCATTCCTGTCAAAATTATCAATGATGGCAAAAAATAACTAACTTGCCATCGGTATATTGACGTTTATTTATCGTTTAAGGAAATACCATGCGTGTGCTAGGACTGGAAACATCCTGCGATGAAACGGGATTAGCCATTTTTGATAGTGACCAACGTCACCAACCCAATCAAGGTTTGGTCGGGCAAGTGCTATATAGTCAAATCGCGCTACATGCGACATATGGTGGGGTAGTCCCTGAACTTGCAAGCCGCGATCACATCCGTAAATTAGTGCCCTTGTTGCAGCAACTGCTTGATGACTGCCAACTCAAAAAAACCGATATCGATGCCATTGCCTTTACCAAAGGTCCTGGACTGGTGGGCGCGTTGATGACAGGGGCATTGTTTGGGCGCAGTTTGGCGATGGCGCTTGATATTCCTGCGATTGGTGTACATCACATGGAAGGACATTTACTCGCGCCGCTATTAGGCGCCAATCCGCCCGATTTTCCGTTTGTCGCGTTGCTCGTGTCGGGTGGACATACTATGTTAGTGGCGGTCAAAGGCATCGGGCAATATGAAATATTAGGTGAATCTATTGACGATGCCGCAGGTGAGTGCTTTGATAAAGCCGCTAAAATGCTAGAGTTACCTTATCCTGGTGGACCTAATATTGCCCGCTTGGCGCAAACAGGCAATCCGTTAGCCTATGAATTACCGCGCCCGATGTTGGGCAAAGGATTGGATTTTTCTTTTAGTGGTATGAAAACCGCCGTGCATAATTTGATTAAAGACCATCCAACCGATAGCCATAATCCTGAGCATGCCCAGACGCGCGCCGATATTGCGGCAAGTTTTCAATATGCGATGGTCGATACGTTGGTGAAAAAATGCGTTAAAGCCTTGCAGCAAACAGGCATGAGACGCTTAGTAATCGCAGGCGGGGTGAGTGCCAATCAACAACTACGAGAATCGCTAGCTGAGGCATTAGCCAAAATCAACGCCACCGTGCATTATGCACCGCCTGCCCTGTGTACTGACAATGGCGCCATGATTGCCTTCGCCGGGTGGCAGCGCTTGAACGCCGGCCAACACGATGAGCTAGCGGTTAGCTGCTTGCCGCGTTGGGACATGACAATGCTGCCTGCTGTCAATCCAGCTAACCCATAACCATCTACAAGGATTTAAAGATGCCATGGCTATGGATAGGACTGGGGGCGGGATTTGGGGCAATACTGCGCTGGTGGTTAGCCAGAATCAA
This sequence comes from Moraxella sp. CTOTU47579, assembly GCF_032004885.1. Lineage (NCBI taxonomy): Bacteria > Pseudomonadati > Pseudomonadota > Gammaproteobacteria > Moraxellales > Moraxellaceae > Moraxella > Moraxella sp. CTOTU47579. The sequence continues at coordinate 3,903 of NZ_DALZOJ010000024.1, read as the reverse complement.
TAGCGTACATCCTTGGCTGCCCTATGGCACACTATTTGCCAATGTACTAGGTGGGCTGTTGATGGGCTTTGCCTTGATACTCACCCAAAAGATGCACCCAAACTTACGACTATTTATCACCACAGGGTTTTTGGGGGGACTAACAACCTTTAGTACGTTTAGTGCCGAAGTGTTTACTTTGTTGAATACCGGCAAGGTAGTGCAAGGTTTAGCCTTGATTGGCATCCATGTGCTTTTAACTTTGGTTGCGACTGCCATTGGTTTTTATAGTCTTAAGCTACTAAGTTAAGAGTTAAGAAGTTGTTAAGTTAAGAAGCTGTTAAGTTGAGAAGCAGTTAAATGGTTAATCGCTTCTTTCCCATGCACCGCTAAAAGTCGCAAAGCTTTTCAAGGCTTTGGCAATCAATAAGCGAGTTAAATGCACTTATCTAGTCTACTTATAACGTGCGCAATCGGTCAGTCATCAAATTGTCATGATACTGTCACATTTCTTTGTAATCATATACACAATTTTTATACAAACCGAATTATGATTATTATCATGACAGTTAAATTGGTCAGCATTGAGCTATCATAGTGAAAATAATCAAAGAAAGTTAAATTGTACGGTTCGTGACATTTATTTTATTCAAGCATTTTCATTGTAAACTCAAAAAATGTTTTTAGGAGCTATCCATGCGTTATTCATTATTAAGTGTTGTCGTAGCATCGACCTTAGCATTAACCGCTTGTGGCAACAAGCAAGCAGACAATAAAGCAGCGGGTGCCTCAGCGACGTCAAGCACTGCGACTACAGGCGCGGCAGGTAGCGACAAAAACGCCGTATTTACCATCACAGGTGCAGGCGCCTCTTTCCCACAACCTATCTATGCTAAATGGGCAGGTGAGTTCAAAAACGCCACTGGCGGTCAAGTGAACTACCAATCAATCGGTTCATCAGGTGGTATCAAACAAATCCAAGCCAATACCGTTGACTTTGGTGCGTCGGATGCGCCTTTAAGCAAAGAAGAGTTGGATAAAAGCGGTTTAATCCAGTTCCCAACCGTTATCGGGGGTGTTGTACCAGTTGTTAATATCGATGGTGTTGCACCCGGTCAATTAAAACTAGATGGTGCCACCCTTGCCAATATCTACTTGGGTAAAATCACTAAATGGAATGACCCAGCGATTACCGCATTAAACGCAGGCGTGACACTACCAGATGCGCCAATCACCACGATTTTCCGTTCTGACGGTTCAGGTACAACCTTTAACTTTGCAAGCTACTTAGCCGCTGTATCACCAGAATGGAAAGCAGGTCCAGGTGTAGACAAATCCATTAAATGGCCAACCGCTGCCACAGGTGCAGGTGGTAAAGGTAACGAAGGCGTGGCAAGTAACGTTACGCGTGCCAAAAACTCAATCGGTTATGTTGAGTACGCTTACGCAAAACAAAACAAAATGTCGCATACTCAGCTAAAAAATGCGGCGGGCAACTTTGTACAACCATCGGCTGAAAGCTTTGCTGCTGCGGGTAATGCAGACTGGAAAGGTACACCAGGCTTTAACATTGTATTGACTAACCAAGCAGACCCAAATGCCTGGCCAATCTCTGCGGCAACATTCATCTTAGTCCATACTAAACCAACCAACCCAGAAAACGTCAAAAATACCCTTAAATTCTTTGATTGGGCGTATTCAAGCGGTGATGAACTAGCAAAATCACTGGACTTTGTACCGTTCTCAGCAGAAAGCAAAGCTATCTTCCGTGAAGAGTGGAAGAAAGTTGTAGGGGCTGATGGTAAGCCACTATTTAGCTCAGAGGCTGCCACAGCAACTGCGTCAGCGGCAAAATAATCTCATGATGATGGTTAACAGTTAACAGGGTTAGGCATGTCAAACGATACGTAGAGCAATAAACAAGTTAATGCTCTACGTTTTTTTTTAAATTTATAGAATTAGTAACAGTAAACTAAAATTATTTTTTTGATGGCTGGGTTCTTATGTCAGATTTACACGCAAAACTCGCAAAGCAAAAACAATTAGACTGGTTGTTTGTCAACGCGACTCGTCTTTTTGCGTTTATCGTGCTGTTGTTGTTAGGTGGTATCTTAATCTCACTATTTCTTGGCGCATTGCCAAGTATGAAAGCGTTTGGCATTAACTTTTATACCAGTAAAGACTGGGATACAGGGATGGATGTATACGGCGCACTTGCACCAATCTATGGTACGTTGGTGACTTCTGTCATTGCCATTTTGATTGCGGTGCCGGTAAGTTTTGGTATTGCCATGTTTTTGACAGAGCTTTGCCCCAATTTTTTAAAACGTCCTTTGGGTATTGCCATTGAGTTGTTAGCGGGTATCCCTTCAATTATCTATGGTATGTGGGGATTTTTCGTATTTGCGCCTTGGTTTTCAGAACATGTGCAGCCTTGGTTGATTGACCATTTGGGTGATGTGCCTTATGTGGGTCGTTTATTCCAAGGTGCGCCGATGGGTATTGGTCTGTTCACCGCAAGTTTGATTTTGGCCGTCATGATTATCCCATTTATTGCATCGGTCATGCGTGACGTTTTCTCCATTACGCCAAAGATGCTTAAAGAATCTGCCTATGGTTTGGGGTCAACCACTTGGGAGGTGATGCGATACGTGGTGTTGCCTTATACCAAAGCCGGTGTGATGGGCGGTATCATTTTGGGATTGGGTCGCGCATTGGGTGAAACGATGGCAGTCACCTTTGTTATTGGTAACGCTTATAACGTCAGTCCAAGTTTGTTCCAGTCAGGGGTGTCAATCACTTCGGCATTGGCAAATGAATTTGCAGAGTCTGAAGGCTTGCACCAATCATCGCTACTACATTTAGGTTTCTTACTATTTATCATTACCTTTATTGTACTGGTGATTTCAAAATTGATGCTCAGTCGTATGGATAAAAATGCGGGTACGAAATAAGGACGCTGGGGAATACTATGACTACTACCAACATGAATCGTAATAACGCCATTTACAAACGCCGCCGTCTAAGCAATGCTTTAGGACTGGTATTTGCCGGTTTGTCCATTGTATTTGGCTTGACCTTCTTAGGTTTAATTTTATTCAAATTGTTTTTATCAGGCTCTCATGCGTTATTGACCATGCCTATTTTTACTCAAGACACGCCATCGCCAAACGAAATCGGCGGTCTTCGCAATGCGATTATCGGCTCAATCATGGTGACAGGATTAGGGCTTGTAGTCGGCACACCGATTGGTGTCATGGCAGGTATTTATCTTGCTGAATTTGCCGAAAACAGCTGGCTTGGTAAAGTCACCCGTTTTATGAACGACATTTTGCTATCCGCACCCTCGATTGTGATTGGTCTATTTATTTTTGCGTTGATGGTACAAGGTCGTAACTTCTCAGGTTGGGCAGGTGCAATGGCTTTAGCGCTATTGGTTATTCCTGTGGTGGTACGTACCACCGAAAATATGCTTCGTCTAATTCCCAATACATTGCGTGAAGCGGCTTATGCGTTAGGGACGCCAAAATGGAAACTGGTAACATCCGTTACTTTACGTGCTGCCAAAACTGGGGTGTTAACAGGTATCTTACTGGCATTTGCGCGTATCTCGGGTGAGACCGCGCCATTACTATTTACCGCGCTCAATAACCAATTCTTTAGTACCGATATGGGTCAGCCCATTGCCAACTTACCAAACGTGATTTATCAATACGCCAGCCAACCATACCCTATTTCAAACCAATTGGCTTGGGCAGGTGCGTTACTCATCACCTTGGCAGTATTAACATTGAATATTTTGGCACGTGCGCTCAGTGGTAAAGAGCAATCATCACATTGATGATCAATAGAAGATTAAAACTATTTGCTAGGTTGTGTTGAACATTTAATATACAAAAGGACATAATGAGGAAATTTTGATAA
>NZ_DALZOJ010000023.1:0-24383 GCF_032004885.1 Moraxella sp. CTOTU47579 | reverse complement strand
GGGTTTGATTCTTTCATATAGCTATAATACTATATTTTATGGGTTTGGTATAAGTCCTGCGTGACCATTTCGAGTGTGGCACGGCGCTGGGGGTTTAGACTTACATCAACACCACTTAATTCTGCCATACCGCCTACGCGAATGCGGTTGTCAAAGCGAGTAATGGCGATTTTATAGGTTTCATCAAGCACCGTTGATTGGGGCGCTAAATCAGCATTGATAATCGGCACAGTCAGTGAGTAGCCTTTGACAGGGTACACAGGCAGATTAAGCTGCAGCGGTTGCAAAAGCGCCCGCGAATAACTGCCCAACGCCAATACATACTGGTCTGCCGTTAATAACTCACCATTTACCAGCACCCCTTTAATCGCCCCAGCATCGACTACCAGCTTTTCGATGGTTTGATTGTATAAAAATTTCACCCCTAGCGCTTTGGCTTGTTGCGCTAATGCTTGGCAAAACAAAAAGCAATCGCCTGTTTCATCATGCGGCAAATGCAATCCGCCAACCAGCTTATCAGTAGCATTTACTAACGCAGGCTCAATATCAGCCAACGCCTTGCTGTTATCAATCAGCTTAAAAGGCACGCCTGAATCTTGTAACACCTTAATATCTTGCTGTACAGCCTCTAGTTGGGCGGGTTTGCGAAAAACTTGTAATGTGCCTTGTGAGCGGTTTTCGTAGTGAATGCCGGTGTCTTGACGCAACTGTTGCAGACAGTCGCGGCTGTATTCTGCCACTCGTACCATACGCTCTTTGTTGATGGCATAGCGCTTGGTATTGCAGTTTTTGAGCATTTGTAGCATCCATTGTAACTGCCACAGACTACCATCTAATTTGATGGCTAAAGGGGCGTGTTGTTGGAATAACCATTTAACCGCCTTCAATGGAATACCAGGCGCTGCCCAAGGGGTAGAGTAGCCAGGGGAGATTTGCCCAGCATTGCCAAAACTGGTTTCTTGTGCGGCACCCGCTTGGCGGTCAATCACCGTGACTTCTACGCCTTGCTTGGCTAAATAATAGGCACTTGTCACCCCGATTACGCCACTACCCAATACCAATACGCGCATACCCACCCCCAAATATCTGCTTAATTATCAGTTGATTTCGCTAGTATAAGCAAAGTTTTGCAGTGAATTTTGCTGTTTTTATGCTAGAATTTTGCTGATATTATCGGTTTTATCATGCCAATCATCAAAAAACAGGGTTTTCATTTTGCTATGCGCACTTTAGACCGTACCGACCGTTTAATCCTTGAAATCTTGCAACAACAAGCCCGAATTTCTATCAGCGAATTGGCCGCCAGAGTTAACCTATCAACCACCCCTTGCTCAGACCGAGTTAAACGGCTGGAGCGTGAAGGTATTATCACAGGTTATCATGCGCGGTTAAATCCAAATTTGGTCAATAAAAGCTTGTTGGTGTTTCTGGAGATAAAGCTATCTACCAAGTCGGGCGATGTCTTTGAGCAAGTGAGCAAAAAACTGTCAGAAATTCCAGAGATACTGGAATGTCATTTGATTTCGGGTGAGTTTGATTTTTTGGTCAAAGCGCGGCTAAAAGAGATGAGTTCTTACCGCAAGTTACTGGGCAATATCTTAAAACAATTGCCAGCGGCGGTGGAAACCCACAGTTTGATTGTGATGGAAGAGATTAAAGAAAGCTTGCATTTGGATGTGACAATGACCTAACTGTCGTGCAAGCTTTACGATATATGCTTTGTGATACATAATTTCCGATACATGCTTTGCGACAGATAAAAAAAAGACTGCCAAATCGCAGTCTTTTTGTGTTGTGCCGCCTTAGAATTTTGGAAATTAGAGCTTTGGAAGTTAGAGTTTTGGAAACTCTAGCGACCAGTGATTGACGAGTGGGTAGCGACGCTCACGCCCAAAGGCGCGGTGGGTAATCTTGGTGCCAATCGCCGCTTGACGACGTTTGTATTCATTGCGGTCTACCATGCTGAGTACTTTTTTCACCACATCTTTATCATAACCGGCTTCTACAATCGCATCATACCCAAAGTCGCGATCGATATACAGCTCCAGCATTTTATCGAGGGTATCATAATCGGGCAGACTGTCTTGGTCCTTTTGGTCGGGTCGAAGCTCGGCAGAAGGCGGACGCGTAATCACACGCTCAGGAATCACCGGCGTTTCTTCTAGGCGGTTGCGATAGTTGGCGAGGGCATATACTTGGGTTTTATACACATCTTTTAAGACATCAAATCCGCCTGCCATATCCCCATACAATGTCGCATAGCCCACGGCCATCTCTGACTTGTTGCCTGTGGTGATGACTAGATGACCAAATTTGTTGGACAATGCCATCAGAATCATGCCGCGCGCACGGGCTTGGATATTTTCTTCCGTGGTGTCGGCGGTGGTGTTGCTAAACATCGGCTCTAGTGTATGACGCATGCCTTCAACGGCGGCATGAATCGGGCACACGGTGTAAGACACGTTGAGCCGGTGTGCCTGCGCCTGCGCGTCTTGCAGGCTGATTTGCGAGGTGTACTCATAGGGCATCATAACCGCATAAACTTTGTCCGCACCTAAGGCATCAACGGCGATACATAGCGTGAGCGCCGAGTCTATCCCGCCTGACAACCCAACCAATACGCCTTTAAAGCCAGAATGATTGACATAATCACGCAAGCCGACAACCAGCGCTTGATAAGTTTCAGCGATTTGGCTAAGTGCAAGCGGTGATTTGCGCTGTTCTGATAATATCACTTGACCGCTTTGGGCATCGTGACGAGCAACCACATACAGGGTATGCTGCAAAAATCTTGGCGCTTCTTGCACGATTTTACCTTGAGCGTTGACCACCATCGAGCCGCCATCAAACACCAAGTCATCCTGACCGCCCACGCTATTGGCATACACAATCGGGATATTGTGCTCAGTGGCACGGCTTTTTAATAAAGCCTTACGTTGTTCTTGCTTGTTTTGCTCAAAGGGCGAGGCATTGAGGCTGATGATGATTTCTGCACCTTTTTCTTTGAGTGCGCGAATGGGAGCGTCTTGCCATAAGTCTTCACAGATAAGTAGTCCAATGGTGAGTCCTTGATAGTCAAACAACACTTGGTTGTGACCGGTATTAAAATAGCGGCGTTCATCAAACACGCCATAGTTTGGCAAACATTGTTTGTGATAAAAGCCTTTTTGCTGACCATTGTGAATGATAGCCACTGAGTTAAACGTGCCATTGGGGTCAATGTGCGGATAACCCACTAGCATTACGATATCTTTGACCGTGTAGAGCAATTCAAAAGCAAGTTTCACACGTGAGGCAAGACTTGGACGTAATAACAAATCTTCAGGCGGATAACCCAGCAGTGATAACTCAGGAAAGACAATAATATTGGCACCCTTGTCACGGGCATCTTTAGCCAGTTCTACCATTTTTTTGGCATTATTGATGACATCGCCGACAATAAATTGCTGCTGTGCCACCGCAATTTTTAGCCCCACCATAGAATCTGCTTGGCTAGTCGATTGGCTTGATGACTGAGTGGTTGACTGAGAAACTGATTGAGAAGTTGGCTGAGCAGGTTTTTGAGAAACTGGCTGTGGGTTTGCTGGTTGGTTTGGCGTAGTAGCTTCGACGGTCATTGACTCACTCGGCAGCTGCGTTGCTACGCTATCATCTGGGGTTAAATCAAGGTGTGACATGAAAAATCCTTCAGTAAAAATTTGTTATGGGGTCGTCCCTTTAGTCATATCCGTCTAAAACGGTATGCAAGCATGATGCCGCTATTATAATTATGGGTGGCAACAGCGATGGCATTACAAGATAAAATTATTCTACATTATATCGCTTTATGATATGTTTACAATTGCAATCTTTAGACGCTACGACCGAAAGACGCTGCAACTGGTAAAATTAGCTTAAACATAGCATGAATAACCCATCAATGCGCGATTTTTTGCAGTATAATCAAACCTTACAATACTAATTAACAAGCAGTCATAATTCTTAATTGGCAACGATGATTCGTTCATTAGACAATGAGGTGAAGCGATGTTTACCGCAATTTTTGTAGTTTTGGTGATTATGGGGCTTAGCTGGGTTGGGATGAAATGGATGTATCCGCGACCACCGAAAGGCTATTTACAACCGCAGCCGGGCGAGAGTACCGAGCCACGTGCGTGTGATTTTTGCCATCATACGTTAGCAGAGTGGCGAGGGATTGTAGAAGGGGATAAGTTCTTTTGTAATCAAGAACACCAAGCGGATTTTCATGCTGGCAAACAATACCAGCGCGCTCAAAATTAGTCGAATTTTATTTTACACTACAGACATCAGGCAAAACGCACAACGTCTTCTAACATTTTACCCACCAGGTCTTGCGCTTGGCTTTCGTTTTCTTGATAGCGTTGTAAGTTTTCTGATTTTTCAAACAAGGTCAACGCGCATAGTACCAATAATTCTTCTTGGGGTAGCTGAGGCGCTTGGCGGCGTACCTCTTGCATAAACTGGTTAATATAGCTTGCCGCACGCTGCAACGCAGGCTCTTCCGATTCTGGGCAGTTAATGGTATAGCTACGACCATTGATCAGGATATCAACTTTTTTAATGCTTTGGGCAGATGCCATAAGATTTTCCTAACGTATTCAAATGTTTTAAACATCACTAAGGCTGGCTTAAATAGGGGCGGGTTAGTTTTCGCTGTCAATTTTTGCCAAGCGCTCTAACACAAGCTTGGTATGCTCTGCCGCAACGCGATTTTTTTCAATCAGTTTTTGATTTTGTGTGGTAAAAATCTGTAATTGGTTTTGGGTTTGTTCGTATTCGGTACTTAGCATGTTGTGAGATTCGGCAAGTGACTGATAGCGCTGCTCGAGGGCTTGATACTCTTCGGCTTGTCTGGCAAGTTGTTGTTCCAAATTTTGCTGCAGTTCTTTGCTGGCATCGAGCTTAGCTTGTACCGCTTGCAGTTGATCTGCGGTAACAGTTGGCTGTGCTTTAATACGGGTTAGCTCGCTACTGGCGAATTGATATTTATCGCGAAGCTTAGTCAATGCGGTTTGTAGCTGGGTCAGTTGGTCAATTAGGGTGCTCATGATATGATGTCTAGTCAGTAATCGAGTGAATAATCGAGTGAATAATCAAGTAAATCATCAAGAGCGACGTGATGGGCGCTCATTGACATGAATAGCAAAAGGCTTTTTTGGTATAGCTATAGCGTGAAGGCTTAAAATTTGAGTGATACTTATATTATTTTACCACTTTAATAATGCCATAGTTGACCGCATTAAGGCTAGTATTATCTCAATGTTGATATAATTTTTTGTGAAAAAAGGGTAAAGCGATGGATGATTATATTTCAGGTTGGCAGGATTGGACACAAGCATTTGAGGATTGGCATGACGTCACAATTAGTGAGTTACATGGGCTAATCTCAGGGGTGCTAAGTGTATGTGATGCGCCAACCGAGCAAGAGTGGCAACTGCTACTGACTGAGCTGAGTTTTACCGAGCTTGAGCCAAAAGCGTTAGAGATAGTGACTGAAGAGGGCGAGGATATGGTGGCGGTGTTAACCGATGATGCTGATAGCTACCAGTTTATGCCGTTGTTGCCTGATGACGACCATCCACTCTATGAGCGTTTGATGGCACTTAAGAACTGGGCAAATGGCTTTTTGACAGGCTTTGGTGTCACCGATAGTGCGCTACGTCCGGAAGAAAATAGCCTATTTAATGACTTGGCAAAAATCGGCGCGCTGCGGATTGATGCGTATGATGAGGCACTGCAAGGGACAGACAATGCTGAAGGTGAAGTTGAATATATGGAGCTACTTGAGTTTGTGCGCATGATTCCTGTGAGTGTGTCACAAGGGCGAGTGCGTAAATCAGTCGCCAAGTTGCCGCTCATCGCAGGATTTGCCATGAATCGCCCTGTGGGCAAAGCCCAAGAGATTGATGAGGAGCATTTGGATTTTATTGAGCAGCTACGTGATGATGAACTCGATTGGGAAGCAGAAAAAGATACTAATGATGATTTTGTTACCCATATGGTCATAGATGCCATGACCGGTAAAAAGCCGAATTGATGCTAACAGCCTATTTCGACTAAATTTACCCTGATAGGGTGTTTTAATGGTTTAAAATTTATAAAAATGGAACGACTATGGGCTATCCATCCAACGCCGTAGACTGGTTAACAAAACTGATTGGTTTTAATACTGTCAGTCGCTACTCCAATTTGCAATTGATTGAGTATGTGGCGGGCTATTGTGAGCAGTTGGGGTTGTCGCCACGTTTGACCTTTAATGCCGATAATACCAAAGCCAACCTCTTTGTGACTGTACCTGCAATGGGTAAGGGTGATACTGTAACGACAGGGGGTTTTGTGTTTTCGGGGCATACGGATGTGGTGCCCGTTGATGGGCAGGCATGGGATACCGATCCGTTTGTGGCGACCATTATGGAAGATAAGCTATACGGGCGTGGGGCTTGTGATATGAAAGGCTTTATTGCTTGTGCCTTAACCCTGTTGCCATCTGTGGTGCAAGCAAGCCGCAATAGGATGCTCAACAAACCGATTCATCTGGCACTGTCGTATGACGAAGAAGTGGGTTGTTTGGGTGCGCCATTACTGCTTGCAGATTTAAAAGCGCAAGGGATTAAGCCAGACTACTGTATCGTCGGTGAGCCGACCATGATGAAAATGGTCACCGCGCATAAAGGCATCCAAGTGTATCGCTGCCGCGTGCATGGCAAATCGGTGCATTCATCGCTGACCCCGCAAGGCGTCAATGCCATCAGCTATGCTAGTAAAATTATCAATTTTATTGATAAACTTGCCGAACAATTGCAACAACGTAACGACCAAGACATGGCGTTTGACGTACCATTTTCGACCTTGTCAGTGGGCACTATTACCGGCGGCACAGCAACCAATATCGTGCCCAACCTGTGCGAATTCACCTTTGATTATCGCAATTTGCCGCATATGAATGAAAGCCAAGTGATTGAGCCGATTCGCGCCTTTATCAAAACCCTTGAGCCTAAGATGCACGCCATTGACAGCGACACAGGGATTGAACTAACTCGCAACGAAAATGTCCCTGCGATGACCGATATAGATAGCCAAGCCTTGCAACAGCTCATAGAAAATTTGGTAGATGAACAGCAGCGCCATAAAGTAGCGTATGCCACCGAAGGCGGGCAGTTTACCAATGCAGGTATTCCGACGGTGATTTGCGGACCTGGCGATATTGGCAATGCCCATAAAGCCAATGAGTTTGTCAGTCTAAACCAATTAGCAAAATGCGAAAGCTTCTTACAGCAAATTCTTCAACAATGCTGTGACAGCCATTAAATTTTCTGGAAATATCATGTCAAATCAATTAACCATACAGTTGTTGCCAAAGCTTCCCCAAAGCCAATTTGCCAAACGCCGTGCCAAACTTGCTGAAGCCTTGCCAAACAATAGCATTGCGATTTTGCAAACGGCACCCGCTCATATCCGCAACAACGATGCTGAGTATAAATACCGCGCCGACAGCAGTTTTTTCTACCTGACTGGCTTTGCCGAGCCAGAATCCGTCATGGTTTTGGAAAAAACTGACCATGCTGTCAACTACACGTTATTTTTACGTGAAAAAGACAAACTACGTGAGATTTGGGATGGTAAGCGCGTAGGGCTTGAAGGTGCAACTGCAGATTTTGGCGTGGATAAAGCGATTGCCATTGGCAAAATTGATGAGGTGATGCCAACCCTGATTTTTGGTAAAAAACACGTGTTTGCCCGCTTTAATAATGAGCTGATTGACTGGCTTAATCAAGCCAAGCAACTGCAGCGCGGGGAAGGTATGGTCGATACCATCACCAATATTGATAGCCTTATCAATGAAATGCGGCTGATAAAAGATGAGTCTGAAATTGCACGCATGAAAGTCGCCGCCCAAATCAGTGCTTATGGGCATATTCGCGCCATGCAAAGCGTGGCACCCTTGATGCAGAAAAATCAAGGGAATGAAAGTAGACTGGAAGCTGAAGTTAATTATGCTTTTGCCCAATACGGCTGCGTACCCTCTTATAATAGTATCGTTGCTGGCGGGGACAATGCCAATATTTTGCACTATGTCGAAAACGACCAACCGCTGCACGACGGCGACTTGGTGATGATAGATGCGGGCGCCGAATACCAACATTATGCCGGTGATATCAGCCGTACTTTTCCTGTGAGTGGCAAGTTCAGCGACGTGCAAAAACAGGTGTATGACATTGTGCTAAATGCCAATATCGCCGCCATCAATAGCCTAAAAGCAGGCGAACATGGCAAAATCCATCATGAAACTGCGCTTAAAGTACTGACCCAAGGCTTGATTGAGTTGGGAATTTTGACAGGCGATGTCGAGGAGTTGATTGCTGATAAAGCCTACTTACCGTTTTATATGCATGGCACAGGGCATTGGCTTGGCTTAGATGTGCACGATGCAGGGCGCTACACTGGCGACGATGGTAAACCCAGAAAGCTTGAAAAAGGCATGGTGATTACCGTTGAGCCAGGCTTGTATTTTGCGCATGACAATGCATTGGTACCCAAGAAATATCGGGGTATTGGCATTCGGATTGAGGATGATGTGGTTATTACCGACGGTGAGCCGCTGGTTCTTACCCGTGATGTGCCAAAAACAACGGACGCGATTGAATCATTAATGCAGCAAAAAGTTGATTCATAGATAGATTGATAGAGGCACATCTACATATAGAGGCAAAGAAAAAAATAGAAAAAAGAAAAGCCCAAGACAGTTGGGCTTTTTTAGGGTCAATCGTTTACCGGGATGTTAGGCATCCGCTGATGGATGTGCCAAATGCTCGATTTTATCTTCGGGCAAGTTTGTCAATAAATGAATGCGCTGAGAAAGTTGGCGTAATACTTGGCTAAATGCGGCTCTTTCCATATCACTATCGGCTGATACACTGTCGGTATCATTGATATGCCAATGTGCGGTTAGTAGGAATTTACCATCAATGTCGGCATGTTGCTGTAAAGAATTGCACAGCCCAATCACCAAATCAATCTTTGGCGCGCTGTCTTGTAAAAACTGATTGACGGATTTGGGTGATAAGCTTTCGATATCATAACCTTCTTGTTTTAATACCTCAAGCGTGAATGGATGCGCGCTAGGGGATGGCTCAACGCCTGCGCTATAGGCTACAAAACGGTCACCACCAATTTTATTCAAAATGGCTTCTGCCATTAGGCTACGGCTAGCATTGTGCTTGCACAAGAACAACACGTTATAAGGCTGCGTCATCAATAAGTCCCTTGTCATCATTCTGCGAATGGTCAGCACGTTTGGGCGTGCAATTTTTGAAAATGAAATTTTACCTTTAATGGCAAAAAATTGCTATCAAAATCCCCACAATTGTGCGAGTTTAAACCGTTTACATTAACCGCTAAGTTTTGCCAGTAATTCGCCATCAAATAGGTGCAAAAATTATTTATTCCAAAAAGTAATATTTAGTATAAAAATAATTTGCGTTTAATGAATTTTAAAAATAACCATTATAAATATTTGATTTTATTGTGTTTTATATAAATTAAAAAAAATAATAACTTACTTGTATAACTTTTGGTTAGGTTTTATGAAAAGAAAGTTTGACATTAACTATTGATTCATGAAAAATCTACATACTGCAAGATTCTCGTTGCAATTTTTTCATTTATTTACATTCAATTAGGGAGGGATTATGAGCACTAATCACAAGTCGTCTCATTCCCAGTGGAGCTCAAAGATTGGGTTTTTAATGGCTGCCGTGGGTTCTGCGGTCGGTCTCGGTAGTATTTGGAAGTTTCCTTACATGACAGGCGATAGCGGTGGCTCGGCATTTGTTATCGTGTTTATTATCAGTATCGCGCTTATTGGTTTTCCAGTGTTGGTCACTGAATGGCTGATTGGTCGCCGTGGTCAAAGTAACCCAGCAGCAAGTTTTCGCAAAGCGGCGGTAGCCAATAACACCTCACCTGCTTGGAGTCTGCTTGGCTACTTTGGTATTTTAGCTGCTTTTATGATTTTGTCATTTTATAGTGTGATTGGCGGTTGGTCGCTTAATTACACCTTAAAAGCCGGTATCAATGCATTTGGTGGTCTCAATGCCGACGCCACTGGCAAAATTTTTGAGACGATGTTGGCAAATCCAACCGAAATGACGTTGTGGCACACGGCGTTTATGGGATTGACGGCGCTAATTGTGGCTGGCGGTGTATCAGCAGGTATTGAGAAAGCATCAAAAATCATGATGCCTGCGTTGGCTTTTATCCTATTATTTATCGTGGGATATAACGCGATTAATATGGATTTTGCCAAAGGCGCCGAGTTTTTGTTTAAGTTTGACTTGCAGCGTATGCAGGAAGTTGGTGTGGGTAAAGTGCTGATGGCGGCACTGGGACATGCGTTCTTCTGTCTGTCACTGGGTATGGCGATCATGGTGAGTTATGGTTCATACCTAAAACAAGATGTGGATTTATTGGCAACCGCGCGCACGGTGATTATTTGGGATATTATCTTTTCACTGGCGGCAGGTCTTGCGATTTTCCCAATTTTATTTAGCAATCATCTTGATCCAGCGGCAGGTCCCGGTTTGGTGTTTGTGACCTTGCCAATCGCTTTTGGTCAAATGAGTCTAGGTGTGGTAGTAGGTACTTTATTCTTCTTGTTATTGACCTTTGCGGCATTGACGTCGTCTATTTCAATTCTTGAACCCATTGTCGAATTCTTGGAAGAAAAAACCCCAATGAGCCGTAAAATCTGTACGCTAGTGGGGGCAGTGGCAACGTGGGCAGTCGGTGTACTTGCGTTATTATCATTCAATAAATTGTCTGATTTTGCGGTATTTACTATCCACAAAAACGGTAAAGACATCCCACAAGGTATCTTTGACGCGCTCGATTATACTTCTAGTAAAATCATGCTACCTTTGATTGGTTTGGGTACCATTATCCTCATTGGCTGGTTTATCAACCAAGAATCGGTAAAACGTGAATTGGGGCTCGATGGCATGAAATGGACTATTTGGCAAATTGTGGTAAAATTTGTCGCACCGATTGGTATCATCGCTGTATTTTTAACGGAGTTACTGGGTTAATTCCAATGGCTTTATCTCAATAGCTTTAGTTAATTAATTGCTCACAATAAAAAACCCCGACGATTCGGGGTTTTTTGTTTCAATGAAACATTAATCAGTGCCATATTCTTGGCGTTTTGTGGCAAAAAAGCGCTCAAGTCGATCCATCGCTTCATGCAAATCTGATGCATTGGGCAAAAATACCACGCGAAAATGGTCAGGTGCATGCCAGTTGAAACCGGTACCTTGTACCATCAAGACTTTTTCTTGCAGTAATAATTCCATCATAAACTGCATATCATCTTCGATTGGATAAATGTCACGGTCAATTTTTGGGAAACAATAAAACGCCCCTTGTGGCATGGTACATGAGATACCTTTAATGGCGTTTAGGCGCTCGATAGCGATGTTGCGCTGCTGATACAGGCGACCGGTTGGTGCGGTCAAGGCTTGCATACTTTGATAGCCACCCATCGCCGTTTGAATCGCGTATTGTGAAGGGACATTGGCACACAGCCGCATCGATGATAGCATGGTTAACCCTTCAATAAAATCAGCCGCATGGTGTTTTTTACCCGATAACATCATCCAGCCTGAACGAAAACCTGCGATACGGTGCGACTTTGACAAGCCATTGTACGAGATAACCAAGCAGTTTTTGGCAAGGGTGCACATCGGTACATGCACGGCATCATCATACAGCACGCGGTCATAAATCTCATCCGCCATCAGTACAAGCCCGTGTTTTTCTGCTAGTGCCACGATTTTTTTTAAATTTTCGGTAGAATAAAGCGCGCCTGTTGGGTTGTTTGGGTTGATGACCACAATGCCTTTGGTGCGCTCATTGATTTTGCTTTCGATATCGGCAATATCTGGCTGCCAGTTGTCGGCTTCATTACACAGATAATGAACCGCTTTACCCCCTGCCAAATTCGTCGCCGCTGTCCAAAGCGGGTAGTCAGGCATAGGAATCAGCACTTCATCGCCGTCATCCAGTAACGCTTGCATGGTCATCACAATCAGTTCAGAGACACCATTGCCCAAATACACATCGGCAACGTCTACCGCTTCTAACAATCCTTTGGCTTGGTAATACTGCAAAATCGCTTTACGCGCGGCAAAAATCCCTTGAGAGTCTGAATAGCCAATCGCATTGGGCAAATTCATCGCCACATCTGATAAAATCTCTTGCGGCGCTTCAAACCCAAATGGGGCAGGGTTGCCAACATTGAGTTTGATGATTTTATGACCTTGTGTCTCCATGCGGTTGGCAGTTTGTAGCAAAGGACCGCGAATGTCATAGCACACGTTTTGCAGTTTGTTGGATTTGTTCAAAGTTTTCATGGTAGATACATCACTACTAGGTTTGGGATTGGGTTTGGGATTAGGTTTAGAATGGTTGGGTTGAAAATTGGTAGCAGCAGGCGTCGTCGGTTGAGCCGTTTGACCCTGCCACGGATTCGCTTGATTGGCATCGCTTGATGCTTGTGCTACAGTAGTATCATTGACCGTATTCGCCGCTAACGCTTGGGTGCTGACGCTTTGACTTTCCACCCCAGTACCCGATAGCAAATAGCTTTCGCTGCACCCTAACAGACTGGCAAGCACAGGCAGTTTATTGGACACGATGCCATTGGAGCCGCGCTCCCAATTAGAAATCGCGGCACGGCTAACTTTAGCACCAGCTTGGGTCATTAAATCGGCAAGTTCGGCAGTGGTCAAACCTTTGCTTTTACGCAGCTGCGTCAAGCGTTGTCCAGCCGATAGTTTAGCGTCAGTGAGCATAGCGGGGGAGTTCCGTTTGAGTATTAATAAATCATATCAGACTTTTGTCAGAAATACTGACATTTTTAGGCGTAAGTGAGGCTGAATAACTGCCAATAGATAAACTACGCTTGTCAGCATAATAATGCAAGAAAAACTTACAATTTTTTAACTAACAACTTTTTAACTAACAATAAGGAGATTTACTATGGAAGATTTTTACCAATTGTCCGCGACCGATATTCGAGGTCAGCTATTTGATTTTGACACCCTTAGAGGTAAAGTCGTATTGATTGTGAATACCGCAAGCAAATGCGGCTTTACCCCACAGTTTCAGGGCTTAGAAAAGCTATACCAAGCTTACAAAGACCAAGGGTTGGTGGTGTTGGGGTTTCCCTGCAACCAATTTGGTCAGCAAGATCCTGGCAGTGAAGCGCAAATTAGTGAGTTTTGCCAAATCAATTATGGCGTGACCTTTCCGATGATGGCAAAAGTTGACGTCAATGGTAAAGATACCCATCCTGTTTATCAGTTTTTAAAATCACAGCCACAGGGCAAGGGTATGTTGGGTGACGCCATCAAATGGAACTTTACCAAGTTTTTAGTTGATGCACACGGCAGAGTCGTAGATCGTTTTGCACCGACCAAAGCCCCCCAAGACCTTGAGGTGGATATCAAAACACTACTGGCACAACAGTGAGAAAAGGCGGGAGAGAAAAAAATAAAAAGGATTTAATTGGGGGAATTAAATCCTTTGGGTGACAAGCGATAGAGACATTGTTATTATTGTTATCTTATTATTTTTATTGTTAGCTATGACCTTGCTGGCCATGTAGGTATGATAGGGTTTTTATGTGACAACCACATGACATGCTCAGCAAAATTTTTTAAAAATTTTAATATTTGCCAAAAAAAATCATTGACAGCAAAAATAAATTCTCTATAATACCCACCACAGACGATGGGTCGTTAGCTCAGTTGGTAGAGCGTCTGCCTTACACGCAGAATGTCGGCGGTTCGAATCCGTCACGACCCACCAATTTGACAAGTTTGGGTCGTCGTCATCAGCTACCGTGCAGTGGTAGTTCAGTTGGTTAGAATACCGGCCTGTCACGCCGGGGGTCGCGGGTTCGAGTCCCGTCCGCTGCGCCACTTATTTTAGTGGATTTAAAAACGAAATTTTTAAAGTTTTATGCCTCAAATCTCCCCTGATTTGAGGTTTTTTTTGGCTTGAAATAAATGATAAGTTATTGATTTTAAAAAATTTATTATTTTACGTATTTCTCTCTTAATGTGATTAGGAAAATTGGTTTTAATTGCTAAGTTCAAAAGATATCTATTTTTAATATTTAAGTAAAACTAACGTGAGCGAACGCTTGTGACCAAAAATTTTGGCTTACGGCTTTCAAGGTTACAAGCCGTTACCTGTCAGGAGGTAATGTTATCTTACTTGAACTTAGCAATTTTAAGATAACGCACACTCACGTATGCCCAATGTCGAGACTAAATTCTCATAAAATTAACATAGAACTAGGTTGATACATTTGAGCACTAGCAAAAAAGCTTAAAAAAACAAAAAAGCCTAAAAAACTGATAAAACCGAAGAATGTATATACAGCTAATTCTCAGTATGCCAGTTTTTTAAGGCTCTTGTTTTATGCCTCTTTAGTGTTGAGAGATTACAAGTTTAGTCAGTAATGCCTTCTTTTAACTGATTCACTAACACTGACAAAATGGCGAAGGTAATGGGTAAATCGCCTTCTTTGGCTTGTACCAATTCTGCCAAGGTATCGCCACGTTGGCTAGCAAACGCCTCAATCGCTGAAAGTGGGTCAGGCTGTGCTAAAAACTGACTGACATAACGGCGAAACGTGGTCATGATATCTTCACGCAGGGCATGAGCGGCGCGGCGTTCCCAGTAGCTAGTCTGTGGTAAGGATTCAACTTGCATCAATAGCCAATCTATATGCAGTAGCTCATATGCCTTAAAGTAAACTTTCGTGACTTGCTCGACATCTTGGCTATTTTTCTTGGCAAACCATACCGCATCTAGCACCTGTGGTGAGACAGGCAAGGTTGCAGAATGCGACTGCAATAACGAGATATCGCTGTATTGGGCGGTGAGTTTATCGAGATAATCCCTAAAGTAACTGGTACGAGGCTGATTGTCAAAGGTTTGACGGGTCAAGCTTGCCATGCCATCGGACAACTGGGTCGATACCGCAGTCACATCAAAGTCTTCCCCAAACTGCTGAATCAGCCAGTACATACTTTGGGTCAAGTCCTGACGTAAGCATAACTCAAGGGTTAGCTGGTGCTGTGAGTCGATTTGATTGTCTAGGGCTTCAAACAACTGCCAATACTGCGAAATATCAAACACATCTCGCATCACGCTATAGGATTTGACCACACTAGAAATCGATACACCTAACTCATCGACCATGCGATAGATATCTTCGATACCTAAGCGATTGACCAAGCTGTTAGTCAAATAAGTGCTGATAATCTCTCGGTGTAATGGATTTTGCTGCATTTGCTCAAAGTATCGCTCAGACAACACCGTGGGGAAATATTTTCGCATTTCTTGAATAAAGTAACCATCATCAGGGACATCGGATTCTAACAGATGGTCATACACCCACATTTTGCCATACGCCAACAACACTGACAGCTCAGGATTGGTTAAGCCTTGTCCCGCTTTTTGACGGCGAGCGATTTCCTCATCACTTGGCAAAAATTCAATCGCTCTATCTAAGCGCTCTTCGCTTTCAAGATACTGCATGAATTTTTGTTGTAAGCTAAGATTGGCGGTTGCCTGCATGGCGGATAGTTCGATGGCTTGCGGTTGAAGATAATTTTGACGCAACACCAGCTTTGCGACATCATCGGTCATACTGGCAAGCAGTTCGTTGCGTTGTTTGACGGTCATGTCGCCTTGTGCCACGATACCATCGAGTAAGATTTTAATGTTTACTTCGTGGTCAGAGCAATTAACCCCTGCTGAGTTGTCGATAGCATCGGTGTAAAGTCGTCCGCCTGCTTGAGCAAACTCAATGCGCCCACGTTGGGTCATGCCCAAATTACCGCCTTCACCAATCACTTTGGCTTGCAGTTCATGCCCATCAATCCGCACCGCATCGTTGGCGCGGTCACCAACATCGGCGTGGCTTTCTTGGGTGCTTTTGACATACGTGCCGATACCACCATTCCAAATTAAATCAACAGGCGATTTTAGTAAGGCGTGAATTAATTCATCAGGAGTAAGGCTGTCGGCTTCGATGGTAAATGCTTGTTTCATAGCAGAACTAATGGCGATTGCTTTGTCTTGACGAGAGAACACACCGCCGCCTTGGCTAATCAAGGCTTTGTTGTAATCGTCCCATGTTGAGCGGGGCAAATTAAACAGACGTTCACGCTCGCTTAAGGCTGCCGCCACGTCAGGGGTTGGGTCGATAAAAATATGCAGGTGGTTAAAGGCTGCCAACAACTTGATATTGGGCGATAGCAACATCCCATTGCCAAACACATCGCCACCCATATCACCAATACCGACCACGGTGAATTGATTATTAGGATTGTTTGGGTTTTGGATGTCTTTGCCCATCATTCGGAAGTGACGTTTTACCGATTCCCACGCCCCTCTTGCTGTGATACCCATCGCCTTATGGTCGTAACCGACTGAACCACCTGAGGCAAAGGCATCCCCTAGCCAAAAGCCGTATTCAGCCGATAAGGCATTGGCAATATCGGAGAACGTCGCTGTGCCTTTATCAGCGGCAACGACCAAATATGGGTCATCACCATCATGACGCAGGGTATTGGCAGGTGGTAAGACATGACCATCAACCAAGTTATCGGTGATATCAAGTAGCCCGCGGATAAAGGTCTGGTAACAACGCACACCTTCTGCCATATAGGTTTCTCGTCCGTCTTTCATCGACTTGGTTTTGACGATAAAAGCACCCTTTGAACCCACAGGCACAATCACGGCATTTTTGACCATTTGGGCTTTGACCAACCCCAACACTTCGGTGCGGAAATCTTCCATGCGATCTGACCAGCGCAGTCCGCCCCGAGCTACTTTGCCACCTCGCAAGTGCACGGCTTCAACTTTTGGCGAATACACAAAAATCTCAAACATCGGCTTGGGTTTTGGTAAGTTTGGAATGTCTTTGGCAGAGAATTTAAACGACAAGCGGTCTTTACGCTCGCCTTGTTCGTCACGCTGATAATAGTTGGTACGAAGTAAAGCATGCAGTAAATCAAGTATCCAACGCAAAATACGGTCTTCATCGAGCGTTTGCACGGATTTGAGCGTGTCTTGAATGGTTGCTTCAATATTTTCCACGGTTAAAGTGGGGTCAGACATCACTTCACTTGCCAATATCACGTCTTGTGGGCACATTTTGACGTGAAACAGTTGTACAAAGCTGATACACAATTGTGGGTATTTAATCAAGGTTTGCTTAATATAAGGCAATGAAAATGGGGCTTTTGCCTGTAACATATAATGGCTCAAGGCTCGCAGAAGCACCACTTCATGAGCATCGAGTGGGGTGGTCAGAATCAGTTGGTTTAGGCTGTCATTTTCGATAGCGCCTTGCCAAATCAAACCAAGCCCTTCTTCAACCTGTTTTGCCACCACTGCCATATCAACATTGGCGGCATCGGTGCTGTGTTTCAGTTGCAAGGCATACGCCTGCATCCACAAGTCCAAATTTTCTAATTCATAACTTTGAGAACTGATGACATTTAGGCCAAAGTTTTCCAAAATTGGCAAAATGTGTGACAAGGTGGCAGGTTGCGATTTGCCATACACTTTGAGGTGCAGGTTTTGGGCAGGCTCGTTGGTCTTTTGATACAGATACCAGCGCATCGGTAGGGCTTGCTGGGTAGCGATGCTATCGAGTCGTTTGAGGTCTTGTAAAGCGACACGGGGCGTGTAATCTTCTTGATACGCCAAAGGGATACTTCTTAGATAGTTATCCGCCAGCTGCGTGCCTTGAGCCTCGCCTAGTTCATCGGCAAACACTTGTCTTGCTTCGTCTTCCCATCCTTGCATGGACTTGTTGAGTTGCTCCTCAAGGCTCGGTAGTAGGCTATCTATGTCGATGTGATTGAGGTTTTCTGGCTGAGTGCGAACGTGTACGTGCAGACGTACATGATGCAACTCATCAAAATCGACCTTAAACTGTGACGATTCACCGCCAAAAGCGTCAAGCAAAATTTGTTGAATCGCCCTACGCAGTTGGGTGTTAAATTTATCCCGTGGCACAAAAATAAGGCACGACACGAAGCGTTGATAATGGTCAATACGGGCAAACAACCTTAAACGGTGTTTGTTGTGCAAATTGGCGATGCCCATCACCATCGGATACAAGGCTTCGCTACTGGCTTGAAACAGGTCATCGCGCGGCAAAGTGTTCAAAATATGCTGAAACTTGTGATAAGCGTGCCCATTGGTCGGCAAATGAGCCATTGCAAGTACACTGGCGACTTTTTGACGAAGCATGGGGATTTGGGTGACACTTAATTGATAGGCGTTGGCGGTAAGCAAGCCAACAAAACGGTGTTCGCCAATCACTTTGCGGTTATCATCAAATTGCTGAATCCCCAAAAAATCCATGTACGCAGGGCGATGCACAGGCGATAAGTGACGAGATTTTGACAATAACAGCACTTGCGGTTCATTCACCAACGCTCGCAACGTTTTTGGCAATTGGTTAAAACTCTCAGACGGTTTTTCATGATCCAGGTTTTGGGTGCTAACAGCTGGAATATTAGAGGTTTTGCTATCATGGTCATCGCCAAGTAGCCCAAGACCTGTTTGGGTTTGTTGATAAATTTCGATGCCATCGGGTTCATCTCGATAATGGTATTCTCGATACCCTAAAAAGATAAAATTATTGTCTAAAATCCAATCTAAAAACGCTTGAATTTCGGGGATTTCGGCTTGTTGTTGTGCGGGTAGCTGGCTAGTTGCCAGTTGTTGTTTGACATCAATCAGTTTTTGTCGCATGGCTTGCCAATCATTGACCACCTTATCGAGCACTTTGATTTTATCCAAAATCGCGGTCTGGATCTCAGCAAGTCTGTCGGCTGACTGCTGAGAAATTTCACAATAAATCAATGAGATAAACTTGGTGTCGCTACTTTGACTGACGCTGACATCTATCACTTGCTGCGCATCGTCACGGCTGACTGCCATGATGGTGTGATGCAAGCGATGTACGGTGATATTCATCGACTCTAAGCTCATCAGCAAGGTATCGACCAAAAACGGGCGGTCAGATGCCACAATCTGAATAATGCTGTGTGCTGAGTGAAAGTGTTGGCTTTCATAATCGGGGTTAAACACTGCCACTTGCGGGGTTCCCAAGCGATGGCGTTGTAATAGGCTAAAATGGTTTAATGCAATCCCTGCCAAGGTTTCGCTAGTCAAGGGCTTTTCCGCTCCCTGCCCAAAGTGTTGCTGACTGTTTTGGTAATAATTATCCACAAATTTGTCGAGTAACGCACGGTCACTCACATACTTGTGGGTAAATTGCTTGATGTCGTCCATGTCGAGCGCGGCAAGGGTTGCGGTAGTGACGGTTTTTTTAGTATTCATGGTCATTTCTTCTTGTTTATTTCAGTTATTTATCGAGTCGAGGTAAAACCAGTCTAGGCACAAAAGCATAGCGCACGATTTTGTCAAAATCGTGACTGGTGAATAAATGTTTGAGTTTTTCAGGTTTGTTAAAGCCAATCAGCAGTATTTCATTGGGTGACCACGTTACCGAGCGAATAGATTTTTTCCAATTATCACCATCGCCAATCTCTAGACTAATTGGCACCTCGCTTTCCCAATGTTCGGTAGCGTGGTCAAAACCTGCCTGAAGCTGGTCACGCCATTCGTTGATGATGATATTCTCTGCATCAAACCCTGCTGCCGTAGGCGTAATATCCGTGTCTCGTACCCCAAAAGTGACAAACCGCAGCTTCACATCAAACATTGCCGCCCATTCTGCGGCAGTTTCTGCCAGTTCGTAAGATTTTTTTGAGCCAGATACTGCACAGCTTAAACGGGTGATTTTCTCACTAAATCCATGATTTTTATGAAATCCTTTTGGGGCAAGTGCTAAAGGTATCGTCGCATGATTGAGCAAATATTGCGTCACTTTACCTAAGATAAATTCGCCATTGAGTGCCATTTTGTCACTGCCGATTACAATGATATCGGCATACATATCCTTGGCGGTTTGCAGCAAACCTTGAGCGGGAGAATCAGCGCAACGAATCACATACTGTGCATCAATGTGGCTAGGTACTTCAAGTTTGACTTTATCCAATGACTTTTTGGCTTCTTCATGCAAAAACTGGTGATATTCCTCATCAACTTTGGAGGATTTTTTGGCTTTGGCAGGTTTGGGCAAAATTTGACATATCACGAGCTCGCTTTTTAGCATTTCTGCCAATACTATGCCAAGTTTTAACGCATCTTTGCCAACTGCATTGTCCAAATAACCGACTAACAGTTTCATACTCGACTCCCTGAGTGTTTTTCTAATGCTGAATTTTTTGAGGCGACAAAAAAGTAGTAACAGCCCGCTATGACTACCCAGATCCCTGCAATCACATACACAATGATAGCTAAGCTTGAAATCAAATACAAACACGCCAAAATGCTTAATATCGGTAATACAGGAAACAGCGGTACTTTAAAGCCACGAAGGGCATTGGGCATGCGATAGCGTAGCAAAATCACCCCAATCGACACCACGGTAAAGGCAATCAGTGTGCCCATACTGGTCAAATCCCACAGTACGTCAGCAGGGATAAAACCGGCAATCAATGATACAATGATACAATGATCGCCACAATCAAGGTGTTGGCATTGGGCGTCAGAGTGCGTTGATTGACACGGTGAAAAATCTTGGGCGCAAGTCCATCTCGAGACATGGCAAACAAAATCCGAGTTTGACCGTACAGCACTACCAACGTAATCGAAAACACCGACACCACGGCCCCTGCTGCCAGCACGATGGCGGGCCATTTTGAGCCTGTAATGTTTTGCAAAATCACCGCCAAGCCCGCTTCTTGTCCTTCAAACAAGCCTTGAGCCTGAGCGCCTAGGGCAGTCAACGCCACCAAAATATAGAAAGTAATCACCACAAACAAAGCGGCAATAATCGCCAATGGCAGGTTACGGCGCGGATTTTCGACCTCTTCGCCAGCGGTAGACACCGCATCTAGCCCGATAAAGGTAAAAAAGATAGACCCTGCTGCCGCCCCAATCCCTGCTATGCCATGTGGGGCAAACGGTGTGAGATTGCCTGCATTAAATGCACTGCCTGCAATGGCGATAAATAGCACCAACACCGCAAGCTTGACCACTACCATGATGGCATTGACCTTGGCAGACTCCGCCACCCCACGCATCAACAGTACACAGCACAAAAACACCAAAACCGACGCAGGCAAATTGATACCCCCATCACCGCCAAAATACAGGCGATACCGTCCGCCTGTAGGGGTGCAGACAGCATCCAACTCGGCAAATGCACACCAAACACATTGACAATCAAGTTATTTAAATACTCACTCCAGCCAATCGCCACCGCCGCCGCTGATACGCCGTATTCCAAAATCAAACAGGCTGCCACCAAAAACGCCACCCCCTCACCAAGCGTGGCATAGGCATAGGAATACGACGAGCCAGAGGCAGGAATCATCGAGCTAAGTTCAGCATAACACAGTGCGGTCAAACCTGCGGTAATCCCCGCAATGATAAAAGAAATCAACACGGCAGGGCCTGCTACAGGAACCTGTTGACTTAATACAAAGAAAATACCCGTACCAATCGTTGCTCCCACCCCAAACATGGTAAGCTGAAACAACGAAATCGAGCGTTTAAGATGTTTGCCTTCTTGGCGGGTTTCCTCCACCAATTGGTCGATGGGTTTTTGGCGCAATAAGCGGTGGGTTAAACTTGGCGTCCGTTCCATAAGTTATCCTGTAAAAACAATATCCCTGAGTCCTACCTTAAAAACTGGCTTTGACAAATGAATACATGAGTTGAAATGGGTAAATAGTTTTTCCTAGTAAAAGGCAATAGCTAAACAGCCATTCGCTCTTTTAATACCAAACCCGCGCGCAGTCCTTTTGCAACATTGGGATTGGGAAACAAAATATAAGCCGTGCCATCGTGCATTATGTAGGTCTGACCGCCATCAGTGGCAAGCGGTGTGCCTGCTTCAAAGGCGGTAAAATTAGGGGCAGTCGGCTCGACATATAGTACAAATTCATCGCTTTGCTTGATGATAGAATCGCTGACATCAAACACCCGTATCGCAGCTGTTTGGCGAGCGGGTAATGCCTGACCGCTGATGATCGCTCGGAGCACACGGTCGATAGAGGCAAACTGACGCAAATCATTTTGCCCAAAGGGCTTGGCTTTACCCAGCTCTAGCGTGGCACTAAACGCTTGGTGCGCTGAGCAACTAAATTGGGTGAACGTACTACCCGTGGTATTGTGATACACCAAGGCATCAAGTTCTGCTGCCGCTAGGCTGCTGAGCAAAAAGTCATCCGCCGCGGTTGCTGGATAGGGAAATAACGCAAATGTGGGCAATAGCGATGAGCGAATCGCGGTGTGCAAGTCATAATGATAACGAGGGAGGCGCTTATCTACCGTAGCAAAAAACTGGCCAACCCATTGTTCAAGTAGTTTTGCCCGCAGGGCTTCTTGAGAGGTGAGCGAGGTTTTGTTTGGTTGATACGATTGATAAAACAAGCGGTTCATGTCAAACCCGATAAAACGCTTGTTTTGGCGAATGGCTTCAGGATTGCCCAAAATCAACAGCAATCGGGTATTGACCGTCAACTCACCTGCAAATATATCTTGATAAATCTGCTCTAACATCTCAATCGGGGCAGTTTCGTTGCCATGAATCCCTGCCGAAATCACCACCGATTTGTCATAAGTAGCAGGGGTAATACTCACCACACCTTCACCCAGCCATTGCCAAGTGATATTGTGGATTTTCCCTGCTTTGGTGGTGGGGCGTGTTCGGCTTAACACGTCTTGCAAAAAACTTGGCATAACAAGCTATCCTTTGATAAAACCTTGGTCAATTTTATTGCTGAAAATGATATACCGAGCCTAACTGCAAAATCTGGGTCAATTCATCCAACGCCTCATAACTCTCTTGTACTAGCGCAGGGTCGCCGATATCCGCTTGACTTAACGAATCACGGTAATGGCTATCCACCCATCGATTTAGACGCTCAAACAATCCATCATTCATCAACACGTGCGGATTGACCGCCTGTAGCTCGGTGTCGTTGAGGGCGACTCGCAACCGCAAGCACGCAGGACCACCACCGTTTCGCATACTTTCTCGCAAATCAAACACTTTGATATCATCAATCGGCGTACCCATGGCAATCATGTCGTTTAAATACGCCCACACCGCTGGGTGCTGACGAGATTCTTCAGGCACGACAATACTCATGCCACCATCAGGACGGGTCAAAAGCTGACTGTTAAACAGATAAGTCGCCACGGCATCGCTTATTGTTACTCGATTGATAGGCACTTCAATGGCAATCAATTCTTGCTCAATGCCTGCCATCTTACGGCGAATCTCATCTAGCGCTTGGGCTTGATTGACAAAAGCGGCTTCATGGCAAAATAATACTTGCTGATTGCTCACCGCAATCACATCATTGTGAAACACGCCTTGGTCGATGGCATCGGGGTTTTGCTGGATAAAAGCGACTCGCTGCGCATCTAGACCATGCAAACGGGCGATGGCTTGACTGGCTTCGAGCGACTGACGGGCAGGATAGCGTTTGGGTGCAATGTCACCGCCTAAAAACTGCTGACCATACACGAAGACCTGTACCGCAGGGTCAGCATAGTTTGCCCCCAAGCGATTGTGATTGGCGGCGCCTTCATCGCCAAACATTGCCACAGGGGGCAGGGCAGGATGATGGACAAAGTGATTGGGGTTGTTAAACATCGCTGCGAGCACTTTGCTTGTAGTGTCATGTTCAATGGAGCGATGAAATTTGTTATTGAGATTGGCGGCGGTAAAATGCACCCGCCCATCGTAACTGTCGGCTGACGGTGAAACCGTTGCTGCATTGGCGACCCACATCGAAGACGCTGAGGTCAAGTTAGACAGCAAACTAGGCGAGACTGTCATCGCTTGACGAATCACATTGGCGTCATCGCCTCTAAAGCCCAGTTGGCGTAGACTTGGCAAGTGAGGACGAGCTTGCGGGGCAATCACGCCTTGTTTTAGCCCCATATCTGCTAAGGCTTTCATCTTGATTAAGCCTTGTTTGGCGGCAAGTTTTGGGTTCGCGACATGGTTACGGTTGCTGGTTGAAGCTTCATTGCCAAACGACAACCCTGCGTAATGGTGTGTCGGCCCCACTAAGCCATCAAAATTGACCTCATATCCTGTTTTTGACATCCCTATATCCCTATGATTAACTGAAGTTACGCAGCCCTTTAAAAAAGCGCTATCATAACAAAAAAAGCAG
>NZ_DALZOJ010000022.1:0-28411 GCF_032004885.1 Moraxella sp. CTOTU47579 | reverse complement strand
GCTAATCAGTCGGCTTTTGCCCAGCTTAAGGCTATTAGCGGTGCGTAACTTCAGTGATTAATTTAAAAAAATTCGCTTCGATAATATTTTGATAACTTACAACACAACCCCTGGCGATAATTTCTCAGGCAAAGTCAATTGTTCACTCTCAAGCGACGCCATCGGCCACGCACAGTAATCAGCCGCATAAAACGCGCTGGCACGATGGTTACCCGATGCGCCAACCCCGCCAAACGGTGCGGCACTCGATGCCCCTGTCAAAGGCTTGTTCCAATTGACAATCCCCGCGCGGGCTTCCATCAATAAACGCTCAAACAAGTCACGCTTTGGCGATACCAAACCTACCGACAACCCAAACCGCGTGTCATTGGCAAGACGCAACGCCGCATCAAAATCGTTGTAGCGATAAATGCACAACAAGGGTCCAAAGTATTCTTCATCAGGGATGTCTTTGACATCGGTCACATCCAAAATCGCAGGTGATAATAGACTGCTGTTGTCTTTAACAGACCGCATGATTAACCGCGGTTTTGCCCCCAACTCAATGAGTTTTTGTTGGGCAGCTAGCATATCGTTGGCAGCTTTTAGCGAAATCACGCCGCCCATAAATGGCTGGGGCTTAGCGTCCCATTCGCCAATTACCAGTTTTTTACTGGCATCAACCAAGCGTTCAATAAACGCATCTCCCGCTTTGCCATTTTTGACCAGTAAACGACGGGCACAGGTGCAACGCTGTCCTGCCGAGACAAACGCCGATTGAATGGTTAAATTCACTGCCGCATCTAGGCTGTCTGGCTCACTGTCATCCAAGTCATCAATAATCAAGGCGTTATTGCCACCCATTTCAAGGGCAAGGATTTTGTCAGGACGACCTGCCAACTGCTGATGCAATTGATAGCCTGTGTTGGCACTGCCTGTAAACAGCAAACCATCGATGTGCTTGGATTGTGCCAATGCCACGCCTGTGTCACGTCCGCCTTGCACCAGGTTGATAACGCCATTGGGCAAACCTGCTTGTTGCCAAAGCTTGACGGTTGCTTCGGCAGTCCATGGGGTCAACTCACTGGGCTTAAACACAATCGTATTGCCTGCAATCAAAGCAGGGACGATATGCCCATTGGGCAAATGTCCTGGAAAATTATAAGGACCAAACACCGCCAGTACCCCGTGCGGGCGATGGCGTAAGGATGCCACGCCATCTGCCATTTTGGTTTCGCTCGCGCCCGTGCGTTCGTGATATGCACGAATCGAAATCGACACTTTACCTATCATCGACTGTACTTCGGTGAGCGTTTCCCATCGGGGTTTGCTGGTCTCTTGGCTGATGATTTCGGCAAGGGCGGTCTTGTTGTCTTCTAGCAATTTGGCAAAGCGTTCGATAATCGCAATTCGCTCGCTAATCGGCTTTTTTGCCCAACTGAGGAACGCTTGACGCGCCGCTTGACACGCCACTTCAACATCCTCCGCCGTCGCTGCGTTGCCTTGCCAAATCACTGCTTGGCTCACCGGGTTGGTTGTTTGCCACACGTCACCGTGAGCTGTGACCCATTCACCATTAATGAGTAGCGTCGCCTGTAGGCTGTTGCTGTTTGGGCGTTTATTGTCAGCGGTTGTCATCTTATCTTCCTTAAATGATTGATTGCCATTTTTTACAAAAACATAACTTCTAAAAAAACATAATTTCTACAAAAACATAGCTTTTATAAAACTATAAATAGTTGGGTAAAATGCTTTATCGGTCACGCGGTGCTGTTAGCGTGATGTTAATCGACTTGTATGAACCCATTAATGCGTAGGATTGAGCGGTAACACTCGCACACTCTGACCGTCTGTGAGATGAAGCTGTTTGGCTTGTTGTGTGGTCAACGATAGGGCGCCGTTAAGCTCGCTTGGTAATTCAAGCAAGCACGCTCGGTAGTCCAAATAATTATCATTGCCACACAAATATGGCTGAGTGTCAGACATGTTATTAGCGATTGAATCACTAATAGTGACGGTCACAAGCTGACTGTCATGCACCGCTCGAAGATTGCAAATTTCGGCTTCTAAGGTCGGACCTGCATCAAAAATATCGACATAATTTTGATACTTTAACCCTTCGCTTTCTAGGACTTTGCTAGCAGGCAAAGTTTTTGGGTGGGTTTTGCCAATGACGGCTTTGGCTTCAGCGGTCAGCAAGTCCACATAAATGGGGAAGCGGGGCATCAGCTCAGCGATAAAGGCTTTTTTGCCAATGCCTGTAAGATAATCAGCTTCGGCAAAATCGATATCAAAAAAATGACTACCCACCGCATCCCAAAACGGTGAACGCCCGTTTTCATCTGAATAGCCGCGCATTTCAGCAATCAATTTTTCTTCAAAATACTGCGAAAAGGCAGCGATAAACAAAAAGCGGATTTTTGACAATAATTTGCCGTTGTGGTTTTGGCGGTAGTCTTCGTCCAAAAACAAGGTACAAAGCTCGCTACTGCCCGTCAAATCATTGCCCAAAATCAAAGTTTTCATGATGTTATGGGTGTCAAGACTTTGTGAAGAGTGCACCTGTTTGCCGACGTGGTAGGTATAAAACGAATCACCCAACCCAATCGCCACCTCAATCCCGCTAAGTCCCACGACTTTTTGGCTGTCGGTGTCTTCAAGCACAAACAAATAGCCTTGCTCACACTTTTTGGCATCGCCTTTGAGGGTTTTTTCGATGCGTTTAAGACGGCTTAATAACACTTCTTTGTTGGCAGGCAGGGTCGTCATACCAATACCCGATTTTTCTGCCAACACAAAAATATCATCCAAGTCATTGACGCTTGCGTGTCGAACGATAAACATAGCGGTCACCTATCGACTTAATTGGCTTGATTGGCATTGGGTTGATTGGCGACAAAGCGAGCAATCGCACGCGCTAAACGGTTTAAGCCCTCGTCAATTTCGTCATCGCTAATAATCAGCGAGGGGGCAAAGCGAACGACATTTAAACCCGCTACCAAGACCAACACGCCTTCTTCACTAGCAAGGGTAACGATGTCTTTGGCTTTGCCTGCATAGGCAGGTTTTAGTACCGCCCCCAGTAACAACCCTTGACCTCGCACGGTCTCAAAAATAGGATAGGTTTGGTTGATGGCGTGTAGTCTATCAATGATGCGCTGTGAGCGAGTCTTGACCCCTGATAACACCTCAGGCGTATTGATAAACTCAAACACCGCGCCTGCAACCGCGCTGGCAAGTGGATTGCCGCCATAGGTCGTGCCATGGTCGCCAACCGCAAATTGACTGGCAAATTCATCCGTCGTAAGCATCGCCCCAATCGGGAAACCGCCACCCAGCGCTTTGGCGGTGGTCAAGATATCGGGCACAACCCCTGTATTCATATAAGCATACAGCGCCCCTGTACGCCCCACGCCAGTTTGGACTTCATCAAAAATCAGCAGCGCCCCTTTGTCATCACACAATTGACGTAAGCCTTGTAAAAACTCAGCATCCGCAGGCAACACACCGCCTTCACCTTGAATTGGCTCAACAATCACTGCACACGTTTGCTCATCAATCACTGCTTTTGCCGCCGCTAAATCATTGAACGGCACGTGAATAATACCGCCAGGTAGTGGGGCAAAGTCTTTTGAATATTTTGGTTGACCACCTGCTGCCACAGTAAACAGCGTACGACCGTGGAATGAATTGTCAAACGCCACGATGTTGCTTTTACCCTTGGCAAGCCCGATTTTACGCGCCAGTTTGAGTGCCGCTTCGTTGGCTTCTGCCCCTGAATTGGCAAAAAATACTTTGTCGGCAAAAGTATGATCAACCAACTGTTTCGCCAGTTTTAATACAGGCTCATTGGTATAACCGTTGCCGATATGCCACAATTTTTGACCTTGTTCTATCAAGGCTTTCACCGCCACAGGGTGAGCATGACCTAGAGCGTTCACGGCAATACCGCCAGCAAAGTCAATATAGTCTTTGCCATCTTGTGCCCACAGTTTTGCCCCGTCGCCTTTAACCAAAATAAACGAAGCAGGGGCGAAAACAGGGACCATGTATTGATCAAAATCTTGGCGGGTTGGTGGGTTCGATTGCGTGGTCATACGATTTCCTTATCAAAAAAATGGTAGAAATAACTATGTATAAAAGGTGTTAAACACTAAGTATTCATTGGCAAATTGCTGAATATAAAAATATTCAAAGCTTGTTAATTAGTATAGACAATCAAATTGCCAATAAAAAAGTTACAAAGTGACTATAATTAATTCATAATGAGCAAATTGCTAATAGGAAAAGTCAAAATGAATGATAATGACGAAAAGATTCTGGGTTTATTACGAGACAACGCCCGCTTGTCGATTAGCGCGATTGCTGACGTACTAAAGCTGTCTCGTACTACGGTGCAGAAGCGTATTGAATACATGGAGAAAAAAGGTATCATCACAGGCTATACCATTCGAATGAAGCCGACTGCCGAAAAAAATTTGATTCGAGCGTGGATGAGTATTCAAGTGGAAGGTAATAAGGCAAGTTTGGTGGTTCAACAGCTGCGTCTCAATCCCGCGGTTCATGAACTGCACACAACAAATGGTAAATGGGATTTATTGGTAGAGCTCACGGCAGATACGTTACAAAATTTTGATAAGGTATTGGAACAAATTCGCAAAATTTCAGGGATTTATAATACCGAAACGAGCATTTTATTGACAACTTATAAAGTCTGATGTTGTGCGTCATGATGGTATAGCTAGAAATGGCATAGCTAAAAATTGCGTGTTTATGTACAAAGTGTCTATTTATAAAAGGGTTATAAAATGGTTATAAAATGGGTACAAAATCGGCATTATCTCGCTTTATTTTGCGGTGAAGTAGCTGGCATGGTCGGGGGATTACCATCTATCTATGTTATTATCTATGGCTATTATCTATGCTATTTGTTGTAACCAAAATCCACTAACGCCTTAACGCGTTTTACCTTTAAGTCCGTCATTTAAGCCCATCATTGAAATCATCCTGATTATCCAATGGAGTAGCAATCCAGACGAGGCGTCAGTTAACCAAATTAAAGTAGATAAACCGATGATGTATGTTGAATCAACCCCTGCGTAATGATATTGGGTTATTAAATAAAATTAATTAATCCTATTTTCTCGGCTCTACTGAAATGTTACAGTATGTTAAGATATATATTCTTCATAATCAAAAACTTAGTTTTGTTTTTGTAATATATAAGCCCTGTTAAATCTTGCTGTAATTTGAATTATTGTAAATAATTTGTTAAGGTTGCTTTCCAGTTAATCTAATGAAAAGATATCTTTATGAGTTCTGTGAAAGTCGAAAAATTCGGCCCTTTTCCTCGGGTTAATCGCCCTGTTTTTATTGCATCCGCATTGCTGATTGTCGGATTTATTATTTTTGGTTCGTTATTTGGTGAGTTGGCAGGTGAGGTTTTTAACCAACTGCAGTCTTTTATTACCCACCGTTTTCGTTGGCTTTTTATCATTTTAATGAATGTCGCGGTGGTGTTTAGCCTATATATTGCCTTGAGTCGTTATGGCGATATTCGGCTTGGCCATCAGACAGAGCATCCTGAGTATAGCTTACTGTCATGGTTTGGGATGCTGTTTAGTGCGGGGATTGGGATTGGTCTGTTGTATTGGGGGACGGCAGAGCCGTTATATCATTTTATGTCGCCTCCGATGGGGCAAGCCGAAACCGTAGAAGCGGCTAAACAAGCGATGAGTATTTCGTTTTTGCATTGGGGGATTCATGCGTGGGCGTTGTATTGTGTCGTGGCATTGTCATTGGCGTATTTTCATTATCGCCGTGGCTTGCCGTTGTCGATTCGCTCGGTACTGTACCCATTGATTGGTCAAAAAATCTATGGCAAATGGGGGCATGTCGTCGATACCCTTGCGGTGTTTGGCACGATGTTTGGGGTGGTGACATCCTTGGGGCTGGGTGCGATGCAAATCAACACAGGCTTTAGCAATGTGTTTGGTATTCCCAATAATATTCCGGTACAGCTTTGTTTGATTGCAATTATTACCGCGATGGCAACGTTATCAGTGATGATGGGACTGGATAAAGGGATTAAACGCTTAAGCGATATCAATATTGTACTGACTGTGTTGCTGCTTGGTTTTATGTTATTGTTTGGTCCGACCCAGTTTATCATCGATAGTTTTATTGAAAATATCGGCAATTATGTCAGTCAACTTATTCCACTAGGATTTTGGAGTGAGGCGTATAGCAATACGGATTGGCAGGCAAATTGGACGATTTTTTATTGGGCATGGTGGGTGAGTTGGTCGCCATTTGTGGGAATTTTTGTGGCGCGCATTTCTCGGGGTCGTACTATCAGAGAGTTTATTTTTGGGGTGTTATTTATCCCGATGCTGTTGTTGTTCTTTTGGTTTACCACTTTTGGCGGCAGCGCGGTACATATGGAATTGATGGGCAATTATGGGCTGATAGAAGCAGTCAAAGCCGATTATGGTAGTGCGATTTTTAAACTGATTGAATATTATCCTTTAACCAAGCCTGTGACGCTGGTGATTGTGGTGATGATTATGTTGTGGTTTGTCACTTCGTCAGATTCGGCAAGCCTTGTGATTGATATGCTCACCGCAGGCGGCGATACCAATCCGCCAAAAATCCAGCGGTTATTTTGGGCATTGAGCCAAGGAGTGATTGCTGCGGTGTTATTGGTGGCAGGGGGGTTATCTGCGTTGCAAGCGGTCGCGATTATTGCAGGCTTTCCGTTTGCCATCGTGGTGTTTGTGATGATGTATTGTTTATGGCGAGGGCTGACACGTGATAGATTGACCTTGTACCGTAATCAACAATGGTATATCACGGCAGAGTCTGCTGAGCATAATTCAGCGAATGAGTTTATCGATGAGCATTTATTGCTGGGTCCGCCCGTGGTAGTTAAAGATGAGTAATATTGTTTTTGTTGATTAACATAAATGCACGGGTGCAAGCGTCGCAAAGCTGATGCCTGTCTACGCAGTCAACCACTGGGCGTTAATTGACAGAGTGACAGCCTAGACATGCGTTACAAAGAAAAACGCTATAACAAACGCCTAATCTATGGCAATATTTGATATGCCCATAAAATTGTATGCCCATCAAATAATGAGGAAACCCCAATGAGCAAGCCTGAAAAACCTTTTATTGCGCTTAATATCGCAATCTTAACTGTATCAGACACCCGAAGTTTAGAAGAAGATACCTCTGGTCAATACCTAGCCGATAGCCTTGTCGAATCAGGGCATACTCTGGCGGAGCGAGCCATACGCACCGATGATATTTATCAAATCCGTGCGATCGTGAGTCAATGGATTGCCGACCCTGCGATTCACGCTATCATTACCACGGGCGGGACAGGTTTTTATATCCGTGACCAAATCCCTGAAGCCCTAAGCCCGCTGTTTGATAAAGAAGTACAAGGGTTTGGTGAGATGTTCCGCGCGTTATCTCGTGATGAAATCGGCATGTCAACTTTGCAATCTCGCGCCCTAGCAGGCATGGCGAATAATACGGTGATTTTTTGTTTACCTGGCTCCTCGGGTGCCTGTCGCACAGGCTGGAAAGGCATCATCAAAGAACAGCTCGACAACCGTACCCGTCCATGTAACTTTGTGCCCCATCTGATGCGTGAAAATCCAAAACATGACCATTAAATTGGCAGGAGTGGTGATTTTGGCGGGGGTGAATCATCTCGAATGGGTTCGCCCAAGGCGCTATTAAGCTTGCCAAATGGCGAAACTTTGCTTGATTTTCATATTCGTCATGCCAAATGCTTAAATGTCCCTGTAATGGTGGCGGATAATGGTAAGGGCTTATGTCATGATACAACCGTCAAAATCATTGATGATTATCTGCCAAATCAACAAGATGGCAAAGGGGCAGGGGCGTTATCAGCCATGGCAAGTGCCATGAATCAAGTCATGTCTCCTTACCATTATTTACTGGTGATAAGCTGTGATAGTTTGGTTCAAGCCAATCAAGTTTTTGATAAGTTGCATTATGCGGCAACCGATAATGAAGCGGTGATTTATTTAAAAGCTGAAAAAGATTATCCATTGTTGGGTTTGTATCGTACGGATTTATTAATAAAATTAAAGGATTATTTGGATAAGGGTCAGCGCGCAGTGATGAAATTTTTGGCGGATAAAAAAATACAAACCGCTGCACTGCCGAATGAATGGATAACTTTAGCAAATTTTAATACCAAAAATGAATTTGATTTGGCGTTGAACTCACTCAATGAAATAGGATAAATAGGTCAAATTTTGGGAAATTATTCACATTAACAGGATATAAAATAATTTCATCAGTTAAGGGTAGGATTAAGGGTATGAGTTAAAATTTAGGCATGGTAATTGCATTTTTAAATTACCTTGTTTGATTATGTTGGAAAACTGCTATGCCTTCAATCAGTAGCCCTGTGAGTGTTGAATTTTTTCCCCATGACACCGTGAAAGAAAATCGTTTTGACCTTCCTATAACCACCAAACATGCAAAAGCTGTACAAAATCAGGGCAAAGTGTATCTGGTTGGTGCAGGTACAGGCGACCCCGAACTCTTGACCATCAAAGCCTATAAAACCATCTTGCAAGCGGATGTGATTTGTTATGACAATCTGGTGAGTGATGAGATTTTGGCACTTAACACAACGGCAGAAAAAATCTATGTCGGTAAAAAATGCCACAAGCACAGCATGTCCCAGCAAAACATCAATGGCTTATTGGTCACCCTAGCGCAACAAGGCAAAACTATTGTACGCTTAAAGTCGGGCGACCCGTTTATCTTTGGGCGGGGCGGTGAAGAAATGCAAACCGTGATTGGTGCAGGGGTGGCGTGTGAATCGATTGCTGGCATTACCACCGCGCTAGCAGTCGCCAATAGCGTCAATATTCCGCTCACCCATCGTGACTATGCGCAATCCGTCAAATTTGTGACAGGATTCTTGAAGGCAGACACGCCAAATGAGCAATATGCAGAGCTGCTTGCCGATAATCAAACGGTGATTTTTTATATGGGGTTAAATACCTTGCCATCGCTGACACAAGGCTTGTTGCAAGCAGGTAAATCAGCCGATACTCCATTTGCCATTATTTCCAATGTCAGCCGAGAGAATGAACAGGTATTAATCGGGACACTTGATACCATTCAAACGCTACAAAATATTGCCAAACTGCCTTCCCCTGCAGTGATGATCATGGGCGAAGTCGTATCACTATATAATGAGTTAAATGCCAGTCGGCAATATTATCAACAATTAGTGGTGTAGTTTGATTGGGGTAAAGATAAAGGGGCATGATTTCTATACCCCTTTATATATTGTCGGCATTTAGTTAAATAAACACCACGCCATGATTGACCTTAACTGGATACGATCTTAACGAAACTCGCTCATCATCAAGACACTTACCTGTTGCCAAGTCAAAACGTTGTTTATACATAGGTGACGCGACATAACGCACTTTTTGCCCGTCAATTTCACAGCTACCAAGTAGCCCCCTAGAAATGACGTTAGCCTTGCTAAATGGGTCAAAGTTATGCATGGCATATACTTCGTCATGATGGGTCCGAAAGATAGCCACTTGCTCACCGTTTACCAGCGCACACACGCCTGTCTCGGGGATGATATCGTCAATTTTACAGATTTCATTCATAGTAATTTTCCATTGTTTTGATTGAAAATGGCAGGCTAAATTAGCGCCATTTTGCTATGGTTAACCATTAAGCAAGCTCGATGTCCGCTTGGGCGGCAATAGCGTTGTAAGCTAATCCTTGCTTTTCCTCAGCCGTTGCAGGGCGAATTTGGCTCCGCTCTTCGACAAACACCACGTTGTCATCGACTTTGTCACTGTTGATAAAGTGCTTAAAACGTTTTAAACGTTCTGGGTCAGAAAGGGTGGTTTTCCATTCACATTGATACGCGTCAATGTCCGCTTGCATTTGGGTTTCAAGCTCATGAGCAATGCCCAAGCTGTCATTGATAACCACGTCTTGAATATACTCAAGACCACCTTCCATTTTTTCACGCCAGACTGACGTGCGTTGTAAGCGGTCGCCAGTTTTGATATAAAACATTAAGAAACGGTCTATATATTTAACCAGCGTGGCTGTGTCCAAATCACTGGCAAATAGTTCAGCATGTCTAGGACGCATGCCGCCATTGCCACAGACGTATAGGTTCCAGCCGTTTTCGGTGGCGATAATACCGATATCTTTGCCTTGGGCTTCAGCACATTCACGGGTACACCCCGATACCCCAAATTTGATTTTATGCGGTGAGCGTAAGCCTTTATAGCGGTTTTCCAGTTCGATGGCCAAGCCGACGCTATCATCCACGCCATAGCGACACCATGTGCTACCGACGCAAGATTTGACGGTACGCAAAGACTTGCCATAGGCATGCCCTGTTTCAAAACCTGCGTTGATTAAGCGTTCCCAAATATCGGGCAATTGGTCGCTGCGAGCCCCGAACAAATCAACACGTTGACCGCCAGTGATTTTGGTATACAGTCCAAAGTCGCGTGCTACCTCACCTAAGACAATGAGTTTTTCGGCGGTAATTTCACCACCTGCAATCCTTGGTACGACTGAGTAAGTACCATCTTTTTGGATATTCCCCAAGAAAGCATCATTGGTATCTTGTAGCGCAACCAGCGGTTTATCTAAGATATAGTCATTCCAGCAAGACGCCAAAATCGAGCCAATCGTTGGTTTACAAATTTCACAGCCATCGCCGTGTCCGTGTCTTTCAATCATCTCTTCAAAGGTGTGGATATTGCTGACGCGCACCAAGTGATACAATTCTTGGCGAGAGTAAGCAAAATGCTCACAGATATGATTTTTGACTTCGATACCGCGCTTTTTGAGTTCTGACACTAAGGTATCTTTGACGATTTGGGCACAACCGCCACAGCCTGTACTGGCCTTGGTGCAGCTCTTGATGTCTTCATAAGTCATGGCACCATTGTCCACTGCTGCGCAGATTTGACCTTTATTAACGTTATAGCATGAGCATAGGGTAGCGGTATCAGGCAGATTTTCAACGCCCATAACGGGCTTTTCGACATTTGGTAAAATCAAGCTTTCAGGTTGTAGGGGTAAATCAATACCATTTAAAAATAACTGGAGCAAGTTGCTGTAATCTTCGGTATCACCCACAAGTACCGCACCGAGCAAGCGTTTGCCATCGTCCGAGGTGACTAACTTTTTATACACGCCTGTTTTTGGGTTTTGGTAGACAAAGCTTAAACTGTCTTTGATTTTGCCATGGGCATCGCCAATACTGCCGACATCGACGCCCATGAGTTTAAGTTTGGTACTCATGTCCGCACCGTCAAATAGGCTGTCATGCTCACCTGCTATTTGTGACGCACACACGCTTGCCATGGTGTAGCCTGGAGCAACCAGCCCATAAATTTTGTTGTCCCATAACGCACATTCACCAATGGCATAAATATCTGGCTCGCTCGTTTGACACATATCGTCAATGGCAATTCCACCACGTTCACCAAGTTTGATTCCAGAATCTCGTGCAATGGTATCTTCAGGGCGAATCCCTGCACTAAATAAAATCAAGTCGGTATCGAGCAAAGTGCCGTCAGCAAACTGCATGGTTAAAAAACTGGCATCATCATCATGGTTGTCGATGATTTGTTGGGTGTTTTTGCCTGTCAAAACGGTGACGCCCAAGTCTTCGATTTTCTTTTTCAGCAGCTCACCACCGGCAGCGTCAAGCTGAACGCCCATCAATTGTGGAGCAAACTCGACCACATACGTGGTTAACCCCAAAGTGACCAAGGCTTTTGCGGCTTCAAGTCCGAGCAGACCGCCACCCACAACCACGCCACGCTGTACTCGAGAATTGGCGGCGGTGGCGATGATGGCGTCTAAGTCATCAATGGTGCGATACACATGGCAGTGGGCATGGTCATTGCCCTGTACTGGGGGTACGAACGGATACGAGCCTGTTGCTAACACCAATTTTTCAAATTCTAAGGTGTTGCCCTTGCTGGTGATAAGGGTTTTGGTTTGCGCATCAAAACTTGCGACGCCTTCACCCAAATGCAAAGTAATGCCCGCTTGCTCATAGTTTGCCAGATCCACTAAATTAAGCTGACTGGCGTCTTTATGTTCAAAATAACTGGATAAATAGACACGGTCATAGGCAGGGCGACTCTCAGCACTAAACACATGGATTTGGTAAGTTTGGTGTAGGCGTTTTTCAATCGCTTTTTCGATAAAGTGGTGCCCGACCATCCCATTACCGACGACGATAAGATTTTTCATGTATTTATCCCTTCTAACGAAACATTGGCTTTTTGACTAGGATAATGATTGGCTTTTGGCGAGTATTATCCCAAGTTTTTCTATACTGTTATATAAGCAAACTTTATGCCAATATTTAAATTAATTATAAATTTCAATGGGTTAAAATATATAGGTTAATTGTCTATTAAGAAAAATAACTCACATTTTAGTGATTTAACCCAACCAGTAACCAAGTGATGAGCAACAGCGCTGCTAATATGCCACTGACCAGTTGCCAAAATAGCACAGGATGTTTATCAATCAGCGGCTGCTTGGCTTTATCATCAGCATGGCTTTTGGGGTCAAGGTCGGTGAGAAAATCGCCAATGCTCTGATAGCGGCGGTTGCTATCTGCTTGCAATGCACGAATCAGCACGTCATTGACCCAAAATGGCAAATCCGTGCGCAATTGCCGCACGTTTTTGAACGCCAGTTTTTGGGTGGTTTGGGCGGTCATTGCCGTGGTCAAGGTATCGACATCAAACGGCTGTAGTCCTGTCAGCATCTCATAAGTCACTACACCCAGCGAGAAGATATCGGAATACACCCCTTTTGGTGCATCGCTAAAATATTCGGGGGCAGTATAATGTAAATCGCCCACAGGCGGTGTATGCCCAGTTCTTAAGAGCAACGAGCCAACCGAACCAAAGTCAATGAGCTTGATATGACCCGATGGCAGCAGCATGATATTTTCGGGCTTGATATCTTGATGAAGTAGATAATTACGATGCATGGCTCGAAGCGCCATACCGATTTGATTGACAATAGTAAAGGTTTGGGCAACCGATAAAGGCGGTTGGGTGTCGATAAATTCACGCAAGCTCATGCCTTGCAAAAATTCGGTGACATGGTACAGATACTGGCTATTCATCGGCTTGGGGTAAAATTTTAGTAAGCTTGGGTGATTGAGGCTTAACCCTATTTTTTCTTCTTTTAAAAACAGCCGTAAAAATCCGCTATCGTCTTCATAATAGGCAGACGGCACTTTGATAATACGCTGATTATCGGCTGTGTCAGCGGTGCTGTCGGTTGCCAAATACACGCTACTGCGTGGGGTGTTTTGCACCACTTTGTCAATGGTAAAATGATCAAGCTTGTCGCCGACAGTCAGCACAGGCGGAATGCGTAAACGGGTAACGGCATGACGACTGTCTGTATGTTCGGCAAGGTCAGCTTTGTCAAAATCTGCATTCGCCAAAATTCTCGCAACTTTTGGCAAGACGGCTATCATCACGCAACTGACATTGTCGTTACTGCCATTTTCCAATGCCACTTGGCACAAGGTTTCTGGCAAATTTTCTAAGTCTAGGGTGGTGGAGTTATCCAGCGCCAACAATTTGCCCAATGCCGATTGGGTGAGTAACAACAATTCATCATCACCGATAAATTCATACACGCCATCGGTCATTATCAAAAACACATCTTCGGGCAACACATCAATTTGGGCGAGTTGTAATTCTACATGGGCATCTGCGCCAAGTGCAGCGGCTAACGCGCCTTTGTCTCGCCCTCGTTTGTGTCTGTGGTCTTGGGTGAGTACGCGCAGTTTGTTGTGCCGTAGCCGATAGATACGGCTATCGCCCGTGTGGAATAACACTGCCGCGTGCTCGGATAATAAAGGCTCGGTAAACAGCAGCCCAGATAAGGTTGAGAGTAATTTGGGCAAATACCGCTGCGAGGCTGAATCAAAGCTGTCATGGTGATCACTAAAATACAAAAAATCATTGATAATATGCACGCTTTTGGTGAGCATTTGCGCCAGCGTTTCGGCATTGTTGTTATTCAATGAATCGCTAGTCACAGGGCTAGTAACTGGGGTTGTCACCATGTCAGCTTGGTACATGGTTAATTGGTCGATCAGCGTATCAATCACCCATTGA
The DNA here is from genome assembly GCF_032004885.1 of Moraxella sp. CTOTU47579. Taxonomy (NCBI): domain Bacteria; kingdom Pseudomonadati; phylum Pseudomonadota; class Gammaproteobacteria; order Moraxellales; family Moraxellaceae; genus Moraxella; species Moraxella sp. CTOTU47579. Next base: position 14,219 of record NZ_DALZOJ010000022.1, on the reverse strand, counting down.
CTGGCGAGCTTTGGCTGTCCGCAGCTGCTGACGCCGTCAGCTAAAGCGGTGACTTGCCATGCAAGCTGAGCGGCGCTGCTATCCCTTGTCGGCACCAGCGTTTGCACCGTCAAGGTGTCTTGGTTTTCCGCTTTGCGCCCTGCATGACTAGCAGCACGGGTCAGCAGTTGCGGCAAGGATTGAAAACTGGGGGTATTTTGCTGAATGGCTTTTGACATGGGTTTTTCCTTACTAGCACGGTTGCTACGCATTGTGCAAAAATGAAAAAAGGGCATACACCCTTTTTTGCCTTACTAACTAGACTTCCTTGTCCGCTGGTCGACTGTTTTTTGGTTGGATTTAAAGAGCGATTACGCTATCGCAATTCGCTCAATCGTGCCATCTTCGTGCACCTCGACCATATGTCCTTGTGGCTCGCTCAGGAAGGTCGCGCCAATAAAGGCAATCCCTGCAAAAATCGCGAGGGTAATAAAGAATCCTGTTGGCGATACCATAGAGAAAATAGTCAAAAACAACACCCCACCTACGTTACCATAGGCACCCGCCATACCAGCAATTTGCCCTGTCATACGGCGTTGAATGAGCGGAACCACTGAATACACTGCACCGCATGCTGCTTGCACAAATACAGAAGTAAGCAGCACGATTGCCACTGCACCCGCCAATGGTAACTTGGTCATTTGCGTCATTAGCAGATAACCCACCGTTTGCCCTGCCAATGCAATCATCAATACTTTACGACGACCGACCGCATCGGACATAAAACCACCGCCAGGACGAGCAAATAAATTCATCACCGCAAAACAGCCTGCAGTCAACCCTGCTAAAGTATGCGATACACCATAGTTGGTAATAAAAAATTGCGGCAACATCGACACCACTGCCAACTCAGAGCCAAAACATGCCAAATACGCCATGTCTAAAATCGCCACTTGTTTGAACTGATAACCATATTCTGGATTTACCGCAGGGCGAGATGTATCAAATAAATGCTTATTGACTGACCAGATTTTGATATATTGATAGACTACAAGCACCGCCACCACCGCATATGCCAGCATGGTTTGATTAGCAGTTAATAATTTTAATCCGCTAGGTGACAAACGCCACGCCAACAAAAACAAAATCGCATAAACCGGTAAAATCATCACCGCATAAAAGTAAAAGTCTGCCTTGTTTGATACTTCCAAGCCGCCTGATTTTTTTGGTTTAAAATAAGTCGCGCCTTTGGGTGTATCACTGACGCCACGATAAAAAATGACCGAATAAACAATCGCAATCACGCCTGTGGTAGCAATCGCATACCGCCAACCGTCTGCACCGCCATACATTAAGGCAAGAATCGGCATCGACATTGACGCTACTGCCGCCCCAAAATTGCCCCAACCGCCGTACACCCCTTCTGCCGAGCCGACTTCATTGACAGGAAACCATTCTGAAATCAAACGAATCCCAACCACAAATCCTGCACCGACAAAACCTAGCAAAAATCGCCCAATCGCCAGCATTTGGAAACTTTGAGCAAAAGCAAACACAAAACACAAAAAACCGCTAATCAACAACACAGCACTATATGAACGCTTGGGGCCGTATCTATCGACCATCGCGCCGATTAGCAAACGGGCAGGAATGGTCAAAGCCACATTGAGCATCAAGATCGCTTTGACTTGTCCATCGCTCAAATGAAAATATTGTTTGATAGTTGGCATCAATGCCACATGAGCAAACCAAATTAAAAAGGTGACGAAAAAAGCAAACCAGGTGTAATGTAACACCTTGATACGGGGTAATTTCATAGCAAACAGCGGTAAACGTTGGGGCATCTGCTTCTCCTTTAAGTAAGCCTGTACGGTTCACGGTAACAAGGCAAAAGCAATATTTATGCCATTATCATAAACTTTTGTTTTTACAATAATTTTTTTGATGACCCATCAATTAGCTATTTTTTGCTGTGATAAAACTTTCACCGATTAGTATGAATCATAAAAATTTGACGCCGTACTGCACTATTTTGGTAAGTAATCGATAAGGTGAAAAAATAATGCAAATAAATAGGCAAAAAAATGTCTAAAAATATTTTAAAAACCGTCAAACAGTCATGCACAGTTAAAGAGATTAAATTCAAAGAGTGGTTAACATCCATCACACTGTCCGGCAAATAAAAGCCAAAATTTAAAACATCATAGAAAACAGTAAAAAACAACCGCTTAAAACGGTTGGCATAAATTTTGAATTATTAAATTTTAAAGTGCTAGATTCTAAAGTGCTAAATTTTAAAGTATTTAAATATCGGGTCGGATAAGCAAGGTCAGCCAAGCAATGCAACATACACACATTCTTATCATAGGGGCAGGGATGGCAGGGACACGCTTTGCTATGCAGTATGCCAAAAGCAGATTGAGTGCCCACAGCGGACTGGGGATTGATAGCCAAGGCGAGCAAAGTCAAGATGAGTTTGCCATCACGCTTATCAACAGCGAGCCATATGCAGGCTATAACCGTATTATGCTATCGCCTGTATTGGCAGGGGAAAAACGCTTCGCTGAGATTTATCTATTTTCTCAAGAGGAGTACGCCAACCATAACATCACTGTAAAGACAGGTTGCACTGTTAGCGATATCAATCTTGCTGCTCATCAGGTCATCACCGACAGTGGCGAAACTATCGGCTATGACAAATTGGTGTTTGCCACAGGTTCAACGCCATTTATTTTGCCATTGCCCAACCATACCGCAAAAGGCGTCATGGGCTTTCGTACCAAAGCCGATGTGGATGCTATGCTAGATATCGCAAAAACCAATCATAATGGCAAAAAATCTCCAAAATGTCTGGTTATCGGCGGTGGATTACTCGGTCTTGAGGCTGCTAATGCTTTGGTACAACAGGGAGCGAAAGTCACTGTGGTGCATGGGGCAGGCTATTTACTCAATCGCCAACTGGATAAAACCGCTGCCGATTTACTGCAAACTTACTTTGAAAACAAAGGTATTGAGTTTGTGCTCAATGCCAACTCCCAAGCGATTTGTGTAGATAAGGATAACCAGGTTACTGGACTAACTTACACGGATAATGTCGACACATCCATCCCTGCCAAAACCATTGACAGCGATTGCATTATCATGACCGTCGGCGTGCGACCCAATATTGCCCTTGCGCAACAGGTCGGTATCAGTTGCGAGCGGGGGATTTTGGTTGATAACCAAATGCGAACCCATACCCCAGACGTGTATGCGATTGGCGAGTGTGTACAGTTTGACAACCAGCTATTTGGGCTAGTCGCACCTGTGTATGAGCAAGCCAATATTCTGCTACATACCTTAAACGAGCAGCCAGGTAGCACCTCGCCCGTGTTTAGCGTACAACCAACGGCAACCAAGCTAAAGGTCTCGGGCGTGGCGCTATTTTCGGCAGGTGATATCGATGTAAGTCACGACTGCGAGCAATTGATTTATCAAGACCCTAGCCATAGCATCTATCAAAAAATCACCGTAAAAGACAACCGTATTTTATCTGCAGTGCTATATGGTGATGTACAAGAGGGCGGTTGGTTTTTTGAACTGATTCAAAATCAACAAGATATTTCAGCCATCAAAGATAAATTACTGTTTGGCAAAGCGTTTTGTGAAGAGTTGCTGGCGGGCTGATCTGACTGGTAGAAATTAAAAATAGTAAAAGGTTAACGTGTGACAACAACTATACAACATTTAGCATCACAAAAATCCCCCCTGACACAAGTCAAGACTACCTGTGCCTATTGCGGTGTTGGCTGTGGCGTGTTAGCGACGATTGATGAGAATACCCAACACGTCAGCATTGACGGTGATCCAAACCATCCTGCCAACTTTGGCAAATTATGCTCCAAAGGCAAAGCGTTGGGCGATACGCTCGATCGTGACCGCCGTTTGGCACATCCGATGATTCATGGCGAGCCAGTCGATTGGGATACCGCCACCGATTTTGTTGCTAAATCATTGCAACAGACCATTGATGAATACGGCGCCGACAGCGTTATGCTATATGTATCGGGACAACTGCTCACCGAAGATTATTACGTGGCAAACAAATTTACTAAAGGTTTTTTGGGTACCAATAATTTGGACTCCAATTCTCGACTGTGTATGTCATCAGCCGTGGCTGGCTACAAACGAGCATTTGGCTCGGACACTGTGCCTTGTAATTATGAAGACATCGAAAACAGCGACCTATTTATCATTATCGGTTCGAATATGGCGTGGTGTCATCCGATTTTATTTGGTCGGTTAAAATCCAGCAAACAAGCCAATGCCAACAAAAAAATCGTGGTGATTGACCCACGAGCCACTGACAGCACCGCGATTGCTGACTTGCATTTGCCGATTCGCTCCGGCACAGACACCCATTTATTTGTCGGACTACTCAATTACTTGCACCAAAACGGCCATGCTAATCACGATTATCTCAGGCATTGTGACAATCTTGCTGATGCGCTTGCAGCCAGTGACAGTTGGACGATTAAAAAAGTTGCCAAAATCTGCGGTGTCAACGAAAGTGATTTAACCGAGTTTTACCAATTGTTTGCCACTACCACGAAAACCGTGAGTTTTTACTCCATGGGTGTCAATCAAGCCAGTAATGGCACCGATAAGGTGAATAGCATTATCAATTGCCACCTTTATACAGGCAAACTGGGTTATCAAGGGGCAGGGGCATTCTCAATTACAGGACAGCCCAATGCCATGGGTGGGCGAGAGGTCGGGGCGTTAGCCAATCTGCTTGCCAGTCATTTTGAGCTCAAAAACAGCGACCATCGTCAAACAGTAGCCAACTTTTGGCAAGCACCGACTAGTATTAGTGGTAAAGATGGTATCAAGGCAACCCAATGTGCCGATGCTATTTTGGAGGGGCAAATTAAAGCGATTTGGATTATGGCGACCAATCCTGTAGTCAGTCTACCAGAAGCAGACAAATTTGCCATGGCGTTACAGCAATGCCCACTGGTCATCGTGTCTGACTGCTCAAAAGACAGCGACACGCTCGACTTTGCTCATGTGGTTTTGCCCGCGCAAGGCTGGAGTGAAAAATCAGGCACGGTCACCAACAGCGAACGCCGTATCTCTCGCCAGCGCCGCTTAGTCACCCCATTTGCTGATGCCAAGCCCGACTGGTGGATAGTCAGCCAAGTGGCACAGAAAATGGGTTTTGTGGGTTTTGATTACACCCACGACTACCAAGTGTTTGCCGAACACGCTCGGCTTAGTGGCGAGAAGAATGGCGGTGAAAAAAATACAGATAGTCGAAGTTTTAATATCAGTCATTTAGCCAATATTAGCCAAAACGAGTATGATAATTTGGCACCGTTTCAATGGGGTCAACCGCATTATTTTGGACTACAAAAACAAGACGCACACACCACTATCGGCACAACTTATACTGATACCCAAAAACTGCATTTTGTCACCGTTAATCCTGCGGTACCCAAGTCATTGCCTGATGAGCAATATCCACTAGTGCTTAACACAGGTCGCTCGCGTGACCAATGGCATACCATGACCCGTACAGGGATTGCCCCACAGCTCAATCAGCATTTACCGCACCCACTGGTTGCGATTCACCCGAGTGACGCCAAACCTTTGGGTGTACAAAATAACGATTTTGTGCAAATTAACAGCCCCAACGGTACTATCTTAGTGCGAGCGGATGTGACCGAAAAACAACGCCAAGGCGATGTGTTTATACCCATGCACTGGAATCAGCACTTTGCCGCCAATGCGCGTGTCGGTAAGCTTATTAGCAATCATCATGACCCCTTTTCACAGCAACCGCAGCTCAAGCACCAACCTGTCAGGCTGCAAAAGCTAACCATGCAAGCATTTGGATGGTTATTGATTGATAAACACTGTGATGAAAACCTGCTCAGTTGGCTCGAATCGCCAGATATGACTTATTGGGTGCGTAATCGCCAGTCAAACAGTAGCCAGTATTTTTTTGCCATTGATAATCAGTCTGCGGCCATGACAACTTGGTTTGATAAGCAATATTGGCAACAGCAGTTAAGTGTATGGCTCTATCAACCAGCGCAAGCCTACAACTTTGATATTATCCATTATCAACATATTGATACCGATAACACTAGCCAGGATTTACGACTTGCGATATTGCAAAATGGGCAAGTCCATGCGCTAGTATTTTTGAGCACCCACGAGCATAAACTACCCACCCATAACTGGCTAGATAGCCAATTTGGCAGAAGTCTTGATAACCATACGCGTAAATGGCTACTAATGGGCAAACCTGCCACGGGTTTTATTGATACAGGGCGGATTGTTTGCTCTTGTATGTCAGTGGGTGAAAATACCATTGTTGAGACAATAAAAAAATATCACTGTAAAACCGTCGTTGAGGTTGGCAAACATTGCAAAGCAGGCACCAATTGTGGCTCCTGTCTAGGAGAGATTAGCAAAATTTTAGCGGGGTGACATTGTTATAACTTGTTGAAAGGATGATTGGGTGAACTTTAAGCCACTTTATAATTTCGCTTAAAGTTGCCAGATTTCATTTGGTTACTTATTGGTAACTAGCGTTAGATATTCGAAAAAAGGGAAATAATTGAAAAAATTAATTGATAATGATTATCATTTATATTATTCTTGCCGCTTTGTAACGCTTCTCTTTTTTTATATATCTGAGTGATTTTATGAATACTGCCAATGCTAGTTTACCGCCGCGTGGTGCTTTGCGCTATTTAAGTTTGTGTGTATTAACCACCCTTTATTCACCGTTGGCAACAGCGAGTGAGCCAGAACCCGTCACTACCTTGCAGACCATTACTTTTAATGCCCGTCAATATACCCCAGCAAAACAGACTGAGAATTTCCGCCATGAGACCTCAGTCAAGGTACAGCAAGCTGATTTACTCAATCAATATTTACCGACGGTTGCTGGGGTGAATGTCGGTGGCACTTCGGGGATGGACCAGCATATTTATATTCGGGGTTTGGGCTCAGACAATGCAGGCAGTGCCTTAAAAATCACCGTGGATGGGGTGCGCCAACCGGAAACGCGCGGCTTTCACCATGCCGGGATTAGTGGACTTGACCCAGATTTATATAAAACAACAGAAGTGTCAGTGGGTAATAACTCGGTGACTTTGGGCAATAATGCCATCGGTGGCGGTGTGGCGTTTACCACGGTGGATGCACAGGACTTGCTACTACCTGATCAAAAAATGGGGGCAAAGGTTAAACTGGGCTATGCCAGTAACGATCAGCAATTTCAACGAAGTCTAACGACCTATGCCAAACCCAATGACCAGTTGGACATGATTGTGTCTTATAGTGAGCGTGACAGCGATGGCGGTGAAGATGGCAAAGGCAACCACATCCAAGGTGATGATATTACTATCAAAAATATACTAGCCAAAGTCAATGTGATGCCAGCAGAAGGTCACAAAATTACTGCCAGTTACCAAAGCTATGACAATGACGGCAACTATCCGTTTCGCCCCAATATCGGCTACCAAGCCAATTTACCCGCTAATATTCACCCTGGCTACACCAATAATGAAACCTATGCACTCGGTTATGAGTATAAACCGCATAGCAATTTTGAGCTAAACAGCAAAATTTATCATTTAACCAATGAAGCGCTGTCGCAAGGACTGCGCGGAACGACCCCCATGCGTATAGCCACGTCAGGCAAAACCGATGGCATGACGGCAAGTATCAAACAGCAACTGACGCAGCATCATGGTGACCATGCTTTGACACATACGCTCAACTATGGGGTAGAAGGCTATAAAAAATCAGCGACGTTAGAGAGTAGTGATATCACAGAAGACGCTACCAGCGTAGGGGTGTACTTACAAGACCGAATCGAGTTGGGACGATTTGCGCTGACGCCTGGCGTGCGCTTTGACCATTATAAGCCGTCAGAGCGCTTAAGCAGTGACGACTATAATCAAGTGTCGGGCGCATTGGCAGGGGAATTTAAACTAACGCCAAATCACAGCTTATTTGCCAGTTATACCCAATTGTTTAATGGACCACCCTTACCAGAAACCATCCACCAATCTGGGCAAACCTTCGTCAATAAAGACATCGAAGCAGAAACAGGCGCAAACGCAGAGCTGGGTATCAGTAGCCGTTTTCAAGGGGTGTTTGACAGTCAAGACAGTATGTCGCTGACAGCCAAAGTCTTTGATACCCAATATGACAATAAAATCGACCGCATAACAGGCATTGACTGTGCCACAGGCAACACAGTGACAGACGGGCAATGTGCTAGCTACATCAATGCCGGTGAAACTACCGTTAAAGGCTACGAGCTGAGCGCAAAATATCGGCTAAACAATATGCGCTTGAATGCAGGCTATGCCCATGCCAAAAGCGAAACCGAGCAAGGCTACCAACTCAACAAAGACTCAGGCGATCAGTTAAACTTTGGCTTTAATTATGACATCAATGAACGATTTAGCCTTGGAAGCGCCATCCGCCATGTCAAAGGTTTAACGCGTCGCACCAGCGCTACTGCTGTGGCTGAGCTGCCAAGTTTTACCACCTATGATGTATTTGGTAGCTATCGTCCAAGCGCGTTACCGCAATTAACTGTGGATGCTGGCGTGTATAACCTTACAGATGCCTACTACTATGAGCACGTATCCAATACCGGTGATAAAGCCATGGGGCGCAATGTCAAAGTAGCGCTAAGTTATCAGTTTTAAACTTAATGGGTGATAACCATCAGCATGATGGATTGTCCATTGCGGTTTAATATTTTCACAAAATATTGCAGAAAAATTTTGCTTATGTCTAAAATCCAATTTTTTACCCGTCCTACTACCACAAGGTTTGGCGGGGTATCAAAACAATTGCCTAGGGTATTCATCGGTGTAACCGAAAACTGCATTTTGCGCAAGGTATTCATCCTAGTCGATACTGTAGGTTATCAATAACCTTGTGCTAATTTTGCCCAAAATAAAGCTAACACAAAGCGAAGATAAAAAAGTATGAGGTTTTAAAGCCATTTGATATCAAAGTTGCTTAATATTTTAAACTCGCTTAATTAAAGTGGTTTAGTACAGTCGCTGGTTAAATTAAGCCTAATTTTTAATATTTTTGTTGATAATGATTATCATTTATACTAACATTTAACGTTAGTTTTTATATTTATCGTGTTATAGGAATGATTATGGATTTTGCAAATTACTGGCAATATACAGATGTAGTGACCAAGACGTTATTTTTTGTGTTAATTATTTTATCGATGCTGTCTTGGATTACAGGTATTTTACGTATCTTAAATAGCCAAAAAATTGCTAAGACAGTGTCGCAAGATTTGACTCAGCAAATTTACCAACAGCAATCTCAACTCGCCACCTTATCCCTAGACAATCAAAAATTGGTCACTGAGCAGCAGTTACTGCAACAGCTCAATCGCTACCGTTTTGCCAGTGAGCAGGGCTTAAATATCCTTGGCACGACCGCTGCCATTGCCCCTTTTATTGGGCTATTTGGTACCGTGTGGGGGATTTTTCATGCCTTGCATAGCATCGCTAAATCAGGTCAAGCAGGACTTGGTCAAGTCGCAGGACCGGTTGGGGAGGCTTTGATTATGACTGGGCTTGGGCTTGCGGTAGCGATTCCTGCAGTGATTATGTACAATGTCATCGTACGAATCAATCGCAAAGCCATGCACCAAGCGAATGACACGGCGCATACCTTGCTTGCCAACGTGTTAATGAATTCTTCCACACAAGTTACGCAAACTAGTGTAGCCGCTCAACCCCATTTGCAAACCAGCTCGCAGCCCAAACAACAAACTAACGCCGCTGACTTAATGCTGAAAAAAGCCTAACCTTGACCCAACGCTAAACAGATAAGCTAAACAGATAAACAGATAAACAGGGAATAACTTATGGCATTTCAACTCGGTGATGACGCGTCGACGGGCATGAATGAAATCAATCTGATTCCACTGATTGATATCATGCTGGTCTTGATGATTATTTTTTTGGTGACGGCAACGGTAATCAATCCCAGTGTACCGCTAAATTTGCCCAAAACCTCGGCACAAGTCAATGAAGCCCCGCCCAAAGTGATACAAGTAAGCATTGATAAAGATGGCAAGATTTTTTGGGATGATGCCAGTATCAGTTTGGCGCAATTAAACACGCGCTTTGCCGAACAAGGCAAATTAAGCGAGACCCCAAGCATTCAGCTACGCGTTGATAAAGACAGCCGATATGATACCGTCGCACAAATCCTAGCAACAGCAAGCGAAAACAAGCTAACCAAAATTGCGTTTGTCAGTGAATAACCTGATTGATAAAATTTTTATTGATAATAAGAATAATTATCATTATTATATAAGAAAATTTATCAACGAGGTGCGTATGTTTGTGTGTATCTGTAATGCGGTCAAAGAAAGTCAAATCAAAACAGCCATTGAACAAGGTCATGACAGCTTAGAGGCGTTACAAGCTGAGCTTGATGTGGCTACTTGCTGTGGTGGCTGTCAGCCAATGATTGAAGGTTATCTCGAAGAGTACGCCCAAAGCATCAATAACTATACGCACCTATTTATTGAAGTTGCCTAGTGTATTAATGTTGCCTAGTTTATTAAGTTGCCTAATGAGCTGTTAGCGCACACACCCAAACTTATTCATTAATCTCAATGAATGAGCGATTGAAAAATATTGTAAATTATTTGCTGCGGTGAATTGTTTTTAACGTCACTTTAATTTAGTATTTCAGATAATACCTAACCGTTGTTTCTGTTCATTTTTCAAGGATATACCCATGAAAGGCAGCCAAGCTGTTATTGATTATCTAAATTTCTTAATTAGTGGTGAACTGGGGGCTCGTGACCAGTACTTTATTCATGCGCAAATGTATCATGAATGGCATTATCCAAAACTTCATACGCGTATGCATCATGAAATGGAAGAAGAAAGCGATCATGCGCGTGCCTTAATCAATCGGGTGTTGATGCTAGAAGGCACACCCAATATGAAAGTTGCCGATATCAACATCGGTCATGATGTGCCAAGTATGCTACAAGCCGATCTGCAGCTTGAATATACGGTTCGTCAACATCTCAAAGACGGCATTGCGCTTTGTGAGCAAGAGCAAGACTATGTAACCCGTGAGATTTTGGTCGCCCAATTGGTCGATACCGAAGAAGACCATGCGCATTGGTTAGAGCAGCAGTTAAGACTGATTGATATGATGGGACTACCTAATTATCTGCAATCTCAGCTCGGTGACATCTCTGAATAAGGCGACAAAGCAATAAGGCAACTAAGGTAAACATTATGCAAGTCGATAAAGAAATTCTAAGAGCGCTAAACCAAGTTTTGGGTCAGGCATTGATTGCTATTAACCAATACTTCTTACACGCACGTATCGCCAAAAACTGGGGACTGAGTGAACTTAACGAAAAATTGTATCATCAGTCGATTCATGAGATGAAATGGGCAGATGACCTCATTGAGCGTATTTTAATGCTAGATGGGCTGCCAAACTTGCAAGAGCTTGGCAAAATTTTAATCGGTGAAAATGTCGCTGAAATTTTGCGTTGTGATTTGCAACTAGAGTATCAAAAAACTGACATCATCAAAAATGCGATTGCTTTATGTGAGCAGAAAAGCGATTTTGTCTCTCGCAAATTATTGGTCAAACTCAAAGACGGGAGTGAAGAGCACATTGATTGGCTAGAAACGCAGATGGAACTAATGACCTCGATGGGTATCGAAAATTATACGCAAAGTTTATTAGATTCATAAAGCGTATTAGCGTGTCGGAATAACTGTATGAACCATCAATATACCCAAGCCGCGTTGATTTCTGTCATCTCTATATTGATGGCATGGCTTGTCATCATCTTAGTGGCAGTACTTTATTGATTATCGTTTTAGTTATTGAGTTTGGCATATTGGCACAGCCAAGATGATGAGTGATTTCGGCTGGCAGTTTTCGTTCCGCCAGCCGTTTGGTGAGTTACTTTAAGGGGCTTTTTACCCAAGATATGTTTTAAAATATGAGTTTTACAAGGTGTGTTTTAGAAGTTTTCTAGTACAATTTTGCCTTTTGACTTACCTGATTCAAGTAGCTTATGTGCTTTTTCCAAGTTTGCAGCGTTAATATTGCCTAGATTTTGGTTAAGCGTACTTCTAATTTTTTGCTGGTCAACTAACTGGGCAACCTGTTGCAGCAATTCACCTTGCTTTTCAATATCATCGGTTTCAAACATTGAACGGGTGAACATCAACTCCCAATGGATAGAAATAGATTTAGTCTTAAACGGCATAATATCAAAGGTTTGTGGATCATCGATCAATCCAAGCTTACCTTGTGGTGCAATCAGAGAAACTATTTGCTTGATATAGGTGTCTGTATGATTGGTAGAGAAGACGTATTTTGGTTTTTCAATACCTAGTGCTTCGATTTGTTCGTTTAAATCTTTGCTATGGTCGATGACATGGTCGGCACCCAGTGATTTTACCCAAGATTTCGTTTCTTCACGTGAAGCTGTTGCTATCACGGTCAGATTGGTTTTTGCTTTTAGGAGCTGAATAGCGATTGATCCTACACCGCCTGCACCACCAATAATTAAAATACTGCCAACGTCTGTTTCTGAAATTTGAAACCGATCAAACAGCATTTCCCATGCCGTGATAGCCGTTAATGGCAAGGCTGCGGCTTCTGCATTAGATACTGTAATTGGTTTAAGACTGATAATTCGTTCATCGACTGCTTGAAACTCAGCATTACTACCATCTCGGGTTAAATCGCCAGCATACCAAACACAATCTCCTACTTTAAACGAGGTAACTTTTGGGCCAACTTCGATAATTTCCCCAACGGCATCCCAACCTAAAATACGATTATTTGCTTCAGACGAATTTTTTCTCACTTTGGTATCAACGGGGTTTACAGAGATTGCCTGAACTTTTACCAGTACATCACGCTCCTTAAGCGTAGGCTTCGCTTTTTCAATATCTACCAATGAATTTTTAAAATCATCCTGGTTATTGATAACATATGATACGGCTTTCATGGATTTGTCCTTTTGTCATAGTATATTTAATAGCGGGTTAGTTTAATTAAATGCAGTGTTTTTAGTGTATTGCAGACAGGCTGGCTTAGGTCAGTCAGCCTAATCTGATAGAATTAATAAAAAATAGTGGATATTCTGAGGCTACGCTAGGCTAGGCTAAAGGTGCAAGGTCAAGGGCGCAAGGTTGAAGATACAAGCTAAGCTTACATTTTGCGGCTGTAGTTGCGCGAATGTGTTTGCGCGAAAAATAGCCCTCGGTAAAATGCCGTCATTCATCGTTTTACCAGTGTACCCAATCAAGGGTAGCGAGTGCAACATCATTTACACCTTATCACTTATGCTTGTTTGTTATGGTTAAAGCAAGCATAAAGGAAGTAATATCAACCTCAAATTTAGGCGGATACAGACATTCCCCACGACTTAAAGCATAAATGTTTATGTAACCTATATACAACAAAGCTATGCGGTAAAGCCGTTTGACATGAATATAACAGTGGTTTAGACTCAATTTTAATGCTAGTCAATGTCGGCTAGTCAATATTGGAGTATTAGTGATGGTTAAAACCGCTTTATATGTCCGTCTTGAAGCTAAACCAGGTAAAGAACAACAAGTAGAAGATTTCCTAAAAGCTGGTCTGCCTATCGTCAATAATGAACCCGCTACAATTGCGTGGTTTGGTCTACGCCTTGGACCTTCAACCTTTGGTATTTTTGATGCATTCCCTGATGAAGCAGGTCGCGAGGCTCATTTATCGGGCAAGGTTGCCGCCGCGTTGATGGCCCAAGCAGATGAACTATTTTCAGAACCGCCTTCTATTGAAAAAGTAGATGTGTTGGCAAGTAAACTACCAGCTTAGATTAAAGCCCAATTCTCTTAAGTTGAAATTTTTTAAGCTCAATTCTCTTGAGCTTAAGCTTCTTAAAGAGCTGCCTAAAATATTAATTAAAAAGCAGCTCTTTATTATATCAATTCACTTAAATCAGTCACTTAGCTAATCGGTTATCTCATACTGTATCATTGACGATTATTTGACTACATATATCCAATTACAATATATATCCAATTACAATATTTTCTTAACTTTCTGCTAGCAAGCAGTGTGCAAATTTAGACTTTGTGCCATTTAATTATACCAAACCCATAAAATATAGTATTATAGCTATATGAAAGAATCAAACCCAA
>NZ_DALZOJ010000021.1:0-32049 GCF_032004885.1 Moraxella sp. CTOTU47579 | reverse complement strand
AGTCGCTCACTGCTCGTCATTGGGCAGTGCTTTAATTATTGGGTTTGGTATTACTATCGAGCCAGCAGGTAAAAGTAAGCCAGTAAATTTATGTGTACAATTGTACTCTGATTATTATGGCATATTGAAAAAAAAATTCTAGTTTTTTCTTTCGGGTATTTTTACATCAAAAACAAATAAAAAAAGGCTGATGAATTATCATCAGCCTTTTTGGTGCTTAGCCAATGCATACTAAGCTACGTCAAAGCCCTGCATTTTGCGTTAATTATTCAGCAACGGCTGCTACTTTGAATAATTGACGACCACGGTAAAAACCGTCTTTGGTCGCATGGTGACGGATGTGTTTTTCACCAGTTGTTGCATCTACAGCAACAGCATTGATTGTGATGCGGTCGTGTGAACGACGCATATCACGGCGTGAACGGCTTTTACGGTTTTGTTGAACAGCCATGAGGTTAGCTCCTGTGCTTCTCGCTATTAAAACATCGTTCCCTTAACCTCATTACATCATCATGCAAACAACTTGATATCGATATTTGGCATGGATATAAGGCAAACTATTGGAACAGACAATCAGATAAATTTATAAACGCCATATTATACGTAAAAAAACCCATTTAGCAAAGCCTTAACCGACATTTAGTGGCAAGTTTTTGTTACTACGTGTAGGACGGCATATCTAATGACGTGGTTGTTATTAACTTTTTAGGCTTGCCAGTACCGCAAACGGATTTTCTTTTTCCGCCACTGCCTCTGGCAACTCGCCGACCTCAGTGACTGCCATTTCGCAGTCATCATGCTTGGGCGCTAATGGCAAATCCACCAATAGTTCATCTTCAATCATCGGTAATAGCCACAGTTTATTGTCATCCGTTAGCTCATCAATCAGGATGATTTCTGTGCCTTCATCAAGCAATGCGACGTGATTTTCATCTTCAAGTAGCGCAAGCTCACTATCGACATCTAGACTCACTGCGACGGGGTCTAGGCAGCGCTGGCAGGTTTGCCAAAGCACGCCCGTGGTGTGTAGTTGCCAAAATACCACGTCCCCTTTTTTCTGAATATCTAGTATCACATCCAGTGGCTGATCGTTGTCATGATGTTCATCACCCAAGGCATAGATACGTGGTAAATCCTTGAGACTCACCTTGCCTTCCCAGTGATAATGGTTATCGTTGTTATACTCCCAACGTGCCAAGTCAATAAACTTAACCAAGCTGGCACTGGCGCCAATCTCACTGGTGGTATTATTGGCGGTTTTGGATGGGGCAGTTGTTGGTACATCTTGCGATGATTGTGATGGCACGTTTGATAAAGAATGTAGCGTCATTTCACCGCTCCTGTTAGTTATGTTGCGTTGTAGTATAAAGCATACTGACGTTCATTGCATGGTAGCATGTTGTTGGCGTGATTTCCTAGTCGATGCGGGCTGTTAAATTGTATAATAGCCATTTTTATCAATCCTACTTTTGCTATGTTCACACACCTATCGCCAATATCCGCACAAATATCACCACAAACCCTTGCTATTTTTCCCTTTATGACGCTGCCTTTTGTCAGTCAATTCGCGGTGGCGCCTGTGTTAGCCAATGATATGGACACCACTGTGATTGACCAACAAAGGGCGCAGTTAGCATTAAAGGTTAATTTTGTGCCCGTACTCGCCAGTATATCAAAGACAAAAAATCGCCCTTTGACTGACTATCAATGGGTATCGGTGGAAGCATTACAAGTGCAATGGCTGATAGGTTGGTTCAAACTGTGGTTTTGCTATCGTGATACGATTTTGGTCAAAGGCGAGCATGAGCCTGAATATTTTGCCGCGACCGATACCGATCCTGCCAAAATTGTGTTCGCCCATGGATTTTTTGCCAGTGCCTTGCATGAAATCAGCCATTGGTGTATGGCAGGTCAAAAACGCCGATTGCTCAATGATTTTGGCTACTGGTATGCGCCCGATGGACGTAATCAGCAGCAGCAGCAACAGTTCGAACAAGTAGAAATCCTGCCGCAGGCGATTGAATGTTTATTGACGCTGGCTTGCAACAAACCCTTTAGCGTGTCTAAAGATAATTTGTTTGCCGATTTTGATACCAGTCAGAGCACTTTTGAAGCCGATGTCCAAGCCCAAGCGGTGAAGTTTTGGCAAACGGGGCAAAAACTGTCAACCGATGCCAAATTCTTGCTAAGCCAGTTAACCAAACTGCGCCCGCTACCATTGACCTCGTTTGATATCTATCATAATTTTATCAAAGTTAGTTTTTATCAAAGTTAATTAAGCCAATAAAAAAGGCAGTGTTCAATGACTGCCTTTTTTATGCGGGATAAAAACTTAATCTTCTTTATATTTGTCATGACAGGATTTACAGCTAGCGCCCAAATCGCCAAATTGGGTTTTGATGCCATCAACACTGGTTGCAGTCGCAGCGGCGGCATTGAGGGCACTGGCAGCGGTTTTAAATTTATCAATGTGCTGTTGGAACCCTGCAGCATCGCTCCAAATTTCATCTTTTGCTTCACCGCCTTTGGCTGTCTCTGGATAATGCACCCAAGGATTTTGGTTAAGTTTGTCGGCGGCGGCTTTGACTTGCGCGGCATCAAATTTGCTTGGATCTTTGACCATCGCACCAATGGTTTGATTGGTTTTTTTCCAATCTTTCATGATTCTTTCACGCGCTTTTTTGTGGTCTTCTGGCGTCATGTTAGGGTCAACTGCCGTGGTCGACGTCGTTGTGGTACTTACCGTAGCGGTTGCCGTTGCACCATTGGCGCTAGCGGTAACTGTGGTAGCAGGCGCTGAAGCAGTAGTTGTGGTTGTGGTTTCTGTTTTTTTATTACAGCCTACCAACGCCATGGCAACGATTAATGGGGTGGCAAATTTTAATGCAGTCGACATCGTCCCTTCCTTCCGTGTTTTTGGTTTATATGAATTAAATAATGAATGTTATTATCAGAGTGTGGATTAATCATCTCTAAGGATTTTAACAAGTATTGGCAAAAAAATTATTATGATTTGGTAACTAAGCCTAACCACTGTGCCTACCCACTATGTGAGATAGGGTGTGGTTTTTTGATTAAGTGCTTTGTAGTTTGATTGCTTTGCCTTGGGCTTTGATGGGCTTACCTTGTAGGACGGCTTGGGCGATTTTGATATGTTTAGGGTCATGAAAACCTGTGATGTGATACAAGGTTAGACCTTCGGCATTGTAGATGGTCATCCCATCGGTAGTGGGCTCAATGCTATCGCTAGGCAATAATTGATAACTTGTGACTTTAGCACCTTGGTGATGGCTAAAACCCTGTTGGGTCAGTCGCAGCTCACCCCCTGCTAAAGTCGCCACCTCTTTTTTTCGGTTGAATGATTGCCACGCAACACTTGCAATAATGGTTAGTAAAATCATCAGCGAGCCGCTGGCAACTGAGAGCATTTTAAATGCCATCAATAGCCCTACCCCGGCAATTGCGATACCCACCCAAAGTATTTGGGTCAACATGGTGCGTGTCGCCGCTTGACTTTGCAGACCAATGGTAACGCCTGTCTCGGTGACTTTTAACATACTAATCTCTATGACAATTAAAAGGGCGTAGCGCCTACGCCCTTACTAGCCTAGCCTTTTTTGTTAGGCTGTTTTACCAACCTAGCACCGCTTGTTGTTCAGCAATCAGCTGTTTGATGCCTTCTTCGGCAATCGCTAGCATCTCATCCACTTGCGCACGGGTAAAAGGTTTTTCTTCGGCCGTGCCTTGGATCTCGATAAACTCGCCTTTTTGCGTCATCACGACGTTAAGATCTGTGTCACAGCTTGAGTCTTCGCTATAGTTCAAATCCAAGAGTACTTCACCATTTTTGATGCCCACAGAGACCGCTGCTACCAAGCCAACCAAAGGATCGGCTTTGAGTTTTTTGGCGGCTTGCAGTTTTTCTAACGCATCGACCAATGCCACAGCCGCACCGGTGATACTGGCAGTACGGGTACCGCCATCGGCTTGCAGCACGTCACAGTCGATATGGATGGTATTTTCCCCAAGCTTTTCAAGATCTAGCATCGCCCGTAAGCTACGACCAATCAACCGCTGAATCTCTTGGGTACGACCTGATTGTTTACCTTTGGCGGCTTCGCGTTGGGTACGCTCGTGGGTCGCGCGTGGCAACATACCGTATTCAGCGGTAATCCAGCCTTTACCTGTGCCTTTGAGCCAGCGCGGTACTTGGGTTTCGATACTGGCGGTACATAGCACTTTGGTATCACCATAGCTGACCAACACGGCACCTTCAGCATGTTTGGTAAAGTTACGCACAAAACTCATTGGGCGAAGTTGGTTGTTTTCACGATTATCGATACGCATAAGATTCCCTAAAAGACCGCCTTGACGGTTTGGTAGATAGTTTTTAAGCAATGGGCAAAAATTACAGTGGTTTTATGCTACCTTGCCAACCCAGTTTTAGCAAGACAATTCCGTCGGCAACATAGCAGGTTGCTATTCAAGTCCTTCGCGCTTACGTAGCTCTTTACGTAAAATTTTACCAACATTGGACTTGGGCAGACTATCGACAAACTCGACATAGCGTGGGCGTTTATAGCCACTTAAGTGCTGTTTACCAAACGCCAGTAGTTGCTCAGCGGTGACACGGTTATGTTTTCTGACCACGAATATTTTGGGCTCTTCGCCGCGCGTCGCGCTTGGTACCCCAATCGCCACACACTCGAGTACATCGGCATGCTCTAGCATCACTGACTCAATCTCATTTGGGTAGACATTAAACCCTGACACCACAATCATGTCTTTTTTACGGTCAACGATTTTGATAAAACCGCGCTCATCAATGATGCCAATATCGCCTGTGCGCAAATAGCCTGTTGCGGTAAACGCATTAGCAGTCTCAACCGGTATATTGCGATACCCCACCATCACTTGCGGGCCTTTGACGGCGATTTCGCCGCGTTCACCAATGCGCACAGGTTGGTCATTGTTATCCAATAAGATGATGTCTGTGGCAGGGGTTGGTAGCCCGACTTTGTTGGTAAATTCTGCGATAGTTAATGGATTAAAGGTAATCACAGGCGCGGTTTCTGAGAGCCCATACCCTTCGATAATCGGCAACCCTGTGATGGTGTGCCATTTTTTAGCAACGCTGGGTAGGATTGCCATGCCGCCGCCAATGGTGGCTTTGAGTTGGGAAAAATCGAGCCTTCGAAATTCAGGATGCTGTATCAAGGCGCTAAATAGCGTATTGACCCCCAAAATAAAATGCGGCGGTGTACGCCTTAGCGTATTGACCAGTTCATTGATATCACGTGGATTGGGCACGAGCCTTGAGGCAAAACCACGATATAAAATAAAAACACAGCAAATGGTGAATGAAAATACATGATACAGCGGCAACGATGCCAAAATAATATCTTCCTGCCCTTCTTCATCATACGCGCTGCGAATCAACGCATCGATTTGCAGCAAATTGGCAATCACATTACCATGACTGAGCATCGCGCCTTTTGCCGTCCCTGTGGTACCACCGGTATATTGAATTAATACGATATTCGATAACGTGAGATTTGGGCGCTCATAAGCCTTGCTAGCGCCCGCTAATAACTGACTAAAATAAATCCAATTACCTTTGGGCGGCAAATCGGTGGTCGCTGAGACCATATTGATTAACGCGCCTTTGAGCTTACTTTTTAAATCGCCCAAACGACAGATGATTAAATGATGTAAATCGCGGTTAAGGTTATCGGCAATGTCTTTATAGGTATAAATAAATTTATCTAATATAAACAACGCCTTGATATCGGCATCATCCATTTGGTGCTCAAGCTCGCGACTGGTGTAGGAAGGATTCATACTCACCAGTACCATGCCAGCACGGATGACGCCAAGGGTAATCACAGGATATTGCAAAATATTGGGCAACATCACGCCAACCGCGTCACCGACCTTGAGCCCTAACTGCTGTAAATAAATGGCAACTTTTAGACTCAGTTTATCTAGCTGCTCGTAACTAATCTCTTGATCATCGCAATAATACGCCACTTGCCGCGCATGTTTGGCAAACCCCGCTTCTAAGATGTCAATCAGCGACGTTTGTTCATCTGGCATATCGATGGTACTACAAATGTTATAGCGCTCGTAGCTAATCAGCCACGGTTGCTGATTTTTTTCCCATTCATACATCTCATGCATCGGGCGCTCATTGATTGGTGAAATAGCGTCATCCATAAACTCAGTATTACCCGTAACAGCCGATTGGTATTCCCAATTTTATAAGGTTAGGCGGGTGCGCTGCAATAAAAAACCCAACTAATCTGATATAGAAAAGCTGGGTTTTGGCAACAAGCATTAGCTTACTTTTTTTCTTCAAGTTTACGCAGTTCTTTGCGCAGGATTTTGCCAACATTTGATTTTGGCAATTCATCCACAAATTCAACTTTACGCGGACGTTTATAACCCGTCAACTCGCTTCGCGCGTATTGCAGCAACTCTTGCTCGGTGAGGCTTGGGTCTTTACGTACCACAAACGCTTTTGGCACTTCACCGCTTTTTTCGCTCGATACCCCAATCACCCCAACTTCCAACACTTTAGGATGTGCCGCTAGCACTTCTTCAACTTCGCTTGGATAGACATTAAATCCTGATACCAAAATCATGTCTTTTTTACGGTCAACGATTTTGAAATAGCCTTGCTCATCAACGACAGCGATGTCACCGGTTTTGAAATAACCATCTGCTGTCATTACTTCGGCAGTGGCTTCAGGACGCTGCCAATAGCCTTTCATCACTTGTGGACCTTTAACTGCAATCTCACCACGCTCACCTGCTGCGACTTCATTGCCGTTGTCATCGAGCAGCTTGATGTCGGTGTTGGGCAGCGGGATACCGATTTTGGCGCTAAATTTCTCTTGCGTCAAGGGGTTTAGGGTGACAACGGGTGAAGTTTCGGACAAGCCGTAGCCTTCTAAAATATTGGTACCTGTAATACGTTTCCACTCTTCGGCGGTTGAAGGCAATACCGACATACCACCGCCAAGCGACAAACGCAATTTGCTATGGTCTAATGCCCGAAAACCAGTATGGTGCGCCAAACCATTAAATAATGTGTTCACCGCTGGGAAAAATACTGGCTTATATTTTGCTAGTTCTTTGACAAAACTGTCCAAGTCGCGGGGGTTTGGAATCAATACACCGGTAAAGCCCATGTTCATACCTAGTAACGCACAGGCGGTAAATGAGAAAATATGGTAAAGCGGTAAGGCAATGACGGCGTACTCACCTACCATTTGATTGGGGAATACTTGTCTGGCGAACTCTTGGCACTGTAGCATATTGGATACCAAGTTGCTGTGGGTAAGCATCGCACCTTTGGCAACCCCTGTGGTGCCGCCCGTGTACTGTAGTACCGCAACATCACTGCCTTTGATACCCTCTGGGCGCTGATAGCGACTGGCAGACGCTTGCTTGATTACACTCTTAAATGTCACATGCCCGTCAATTTGCCAAGCTGGAATGGCTTTTTTGACATACTTGACCACGGTATTGACTAGCATACCTTTGAACGTACCCATCAAATCACCGATTGAACAGACGATAACGTGATCAACCATTTTTTTGCCGATATCTTGATAGGTTTTGGCAAAGTTTTCAACGATAAATAACGCTTTGGCTTGCGAGTCTTCTAACTGATGCGCTAATTCATGAGCGGTGTATAGTGGATTGACATTGACCAAGATAAAACCTGCGCGGATGATACCAATCATACACACTGGGTATTGCAAGATATTTGGCATCATCACCGCAACGGTATCGCCTTTTTTTAGACCCAATCCCTGCAAATACGCCGCGATTTGGCGGCTATAAGTGTCTAGCTGACGATAGGTCAAGCTACTACCCATGCACACAAATGCATCACTATCATTGAATTGTTCGAAATTCTTTTCAAAAACATTTATTAGGCTGACTTCGTCACCGGGCATTTGCATGTTATAGTTCATGCCGTAATGCTGGTAAGTCTTTAACCAAGGTTTCTCATGATGATCGGTAAGCTTTGGCGCATGGGGCTGCGCTTCCCTATTATCGACGGGAGTATCGATGGGAGTATCGATAGGCGCAGTGTCTTGGGCATTGTTGTCAGGGGTTTGAGCTGAGGTGGTTGATTCATTCATGAGAAGTTATTTCCTTAAGGTATACCGTCTATCAGTAAGTATGCGGTCTATCAGCGAATAGCATATTGATAATTAAAAGAATTTTTATAAAAAGGTCAATCCCACTGCTAAAAATTATATTAAAAATCGCGGCCAAATGTACTATTAACATACTAAATATTTACTTAATTCTCAAGCCTATTCTCTGTACTTATGGGATGATAAAAATGATTTCGCGTCGAAATAGTTATCCTTTATTTGACCGTTAAAGCGGTTACAGTGTCCAGTTATCTTTAAAAGGCGTTTTTGCGACACAGTTTGACGTGTAAAACTGGGCAAATTTGCCATGTCATGGATTAACACTTGTTTTTCTACTCTCAAGCTTTATGATATTTCCTCATACTTCTTATCTCCCTTTTGAACTTTCTTTCTTTTGCACTTTCTTTTATTTTTTGTCATTGATTAAGTAACCATTATGTCTGATACCCTTGTAGCAAAAACTACCAAACCAAAAGATTTGAACAACCCCACTCGCTCAGTCGCTGAATTTACCGAAAACGCGTATTTGAACTATGCGATGTACGTCATCATGGATCGGGCATTGCCACACATTGCGGATGGACTCAAGCCTGTGCAGCGCCGTATCGTGTATGCGATGAGCGAGCTTGGGCTCAAAAATACTGCCAAACCCAAAAAATCAGCGCGCACTATCGGTGACGTCATTGGTAAATACCATCCGCATGGCGACTCCGCCTGTTATGAAGCCATGGTATTGATGAGTCAGCCGTTTAGCTACCGTTATCCACTCATTAGCGGTCAAGGCAACTTCGGCTCGCCCGATGACCCAAAATCCTTCGCTGCGATGCGCTATACCGAAGCCAAGCTATCGGCTTATGCCAATACTTTGCTAAACGAGCTTGGTCAAGGCACGGTCGATTGGCAAGACAATTTTGACGGCACCTTGCAAGAACCCGTCACCTTGCCTGCCCGTCTACCGAACATCTTGCTCAACGGCACAACGGGCATTGCGGTCGGTATGGCAACCGATATACCGCCACATAACTTGTCTGAAGTGGTCAAAGGCTGCATTGCGCTGCTTAAAAAACCCACGATGACGGAAAAAGAGCTGGCAAAGTACATCCCTGCACCCGATTTGCCGACCAAAGCAGAAATCATCACCTCGCCTGAGGATTTGCTACAGCTATATACAACGGGTCGTGGTAGCTACAAAATGCGCGCTACTTATCATGTCGATGACAAAGAAAAAAACTTAGTCATCATCGATGCGCTACCCTATCAAATATCCGGCAATAAAATCATTGAGCAAATTGCCAATTTAATTAATGCCAAAAAACTGCCTTGGGTAACTGACATCCATGACGAATCCGACCACCAAAACGCTTGCCGTATCGTGCTTGAGCTGCGCTCTAACCGTGTTGATATCGAGCCGATGATGAGCCATTTGTTTGCCAGTACCGACCTTGAGAGTAATTACCGAGTTAATCTCAACATGATTGGCACCAATGGCAAACCCCAAGTCAAATCACTGCTGAACATTCTTACCGAATGGCTCTCTGTGCGCCGAGATACCGTCACGCGCCGTCTACAATACCGCTTGGATAAAATCGAGCAGCGCCTGCATATCTTGGCAGGTTTGCTGATTGCCTATCTGCATATTGATGAAGTGATCCGTATCATCCGTGAGGAAGACGACCCAAAAGCAGAATTGATGACCCGCTATGATTTGACCGAAATCCAAGCCAACGCAATTTTGGACATTCGTCTGCGTCAACTGGCGCGCCTTGAAGAAATTGAGCTCAAACGTGAACAAAGTGACCTAGAAGCAGAAAAAGCCCAAATCGAAGCATACTTGAACAACCCAGATAAATTGACTGGCTTAATGATTGAAGAGCTCACTGCCGATATGAAAGAGCATGGCGACAAACGCCAATCACCGATTGTAGAACGCACGGAAGCCACCGCGCTTAAAGAAACTGACCTAGCCCCCAGCGAGCCTGTGACAGTCATCGTGTCAAAATCAGGCTGGATTCGCTCCGCCAAAGGTCACGATGTCGATGCCGCCAATATGAATTACCGTTCGGGCGATGCCTATCTTGCCCATGCGCAAGGCAAATCCAATGAAAAAGTCTATCTCATGGATAACACCGGTCGCAGCTATCGCCTCGATGCCCATACCTTACCCTCCGCGCGGGGGCAAGGCGAGCCGCTTACCAGCCTGCTAAAACCTACGGGCGGAGCAAGTTTTGTCAATGTGCTGATGGGACAAGATGACAGTAAGCTCATCATGGCAAGCTCACAAGGCTATGGCTTTATCAACACTTTTGCTGATCTTGATACCAACCAAAAAGCGGGCAAAAACGTGATTAATTTTGATGACGCCTATAGTTTAATAACCCACCAAATTGGTGAGCAAGATACGCTAGTTGGCGTGGTCAGCTCGGCAGGGCATTTGCTGGTATATCCATTGACTGAGTTACCGATGATGAAAAAAGGCAAAGGCAATAAGCTGATTGATTTAAAAGACGGTGACAGTGTGGTCGCCATCACCACCTTTAGCGAAGGGGATAGTTTGTCATTGGACAGTGGTAAACGCACCTTGACGCTCAAACCGATGGATATTGCCAATTTTATGGGTACACGCGGTCGACGCGGCGCACTCTTGCCAAAAGGGTTTCAAAAGGTGAGTGGGGTTCAAAAAATCTAATGGATAAACAATTAGATTTTGACTATATTCGCTTTGAATGGGACATTAGTAAAAATACTAGTAATCAAACCAAACATGGATTATCCTTTGAATTAGCGATTTATGCGTTCTTTGACGAACAGGGTTTTAGTGAAAGACATCAAATTGTCGATGGTGAACAGCGTTGGCGTACTTTGGGTATGATTGATGGTTGTGTGGTTGTTTTTGTGGGGCATTTGACCCATTATGATGATAAAAATACTGAGGTTGTAAGGATAATTACTGCCCGCAAAGCAACCAAACAAGAAGAGAGAGAATACTATGGCTACCGTTAGTATGACATTTAAAAAAGGGGAACGACCACCTGCCTTAACTGCTGAGCAAAAAGCGATGCTTACTCGGTTGAAAGCAATGCCCGATAGTGAGATTGATACCAGTGATGATTGGGGCGATTTGGAAGCCTTAACCATTGAGTCAGATAAGCATTTGGTTGAAGACTTTGCTAAAGTCTGCGAAAGCCAACGCTTGAGTATGAATGAGGTGATTAATCAGTTGATGCAGTCTTATGTTAAACAATTTAACACTGTTTAGCGTATAACAGTTGCATTAAAGGCTTTGGACATTGCCAACTTTATGGGCGTGCGCGATAGACGCGGAGCACTCTTACCAAAAGGGTGTTAAAAGGTGGATGGTGTAGAGAAATTTTGATTTCACTGGATAAATAATTTAGCCCATCATACCAATAATCGGTAAGATATGATGATTAATAAACATTTTTCACATAAATTTTTTGAAATAAGGTCAGTTCTATCATATGGAATGGATTATTGGGATTATTATTTTTATTTTAATTGGTGGGTTGATTGAATTATTTGATCACCAAGGAATTAGAGGTAAATTGTCAGCTATTTTTGGCTGGATAGCATTGATTTCTTCTCTCATAGTTATAGGCTGCATGGTCTTTCTGTCTTATGTTGGTGTTTGGGTCATTTATATTGGCGTACCAACAATTCTAATTAGCAGTTTTTTATGGTGGCTTGTAATGCCAAAAAATAAGAATTAACAAGCGAATAATTAAAAATGAATCAAAATAAAAACCAACTTACCACTACAACAGGAAATGGCGTAGCGTTAAGAAATGCGAGTAAGAGTTTAAAAATCACCAATAAGTTATTGGCAGAAGTTGATGATTTTGATAAACATTGGGAATGGTGGTTGTCGCTTGAGGATTATTATAGAGCATTGTTTTTAAAAAATGTTTTAGATTTGGATATTGTAGAGTATGAGTGGGTATGGGTAGAGAATTTAGAAAAGTACAATTTTGTACTCACTAAGTTGGATATAGATTGGTTTAACAAAACCCAAATAATAGCTCATTTAAAAAAAATATTTTTTTTAAATGAGCTATATCTACCTAGAGAAGGCATCGAAGATATCTGTTGTTTAGGTTATTTAAAGGATATTACCACTTTAGAGTTATGGGAAAATGCAATTAATGATATTTCGGATATATCTAACCTTAAACGATTATGCACTCTCAATCTTAATAGTAATAATATCACAGATATTACAGCGTTGAGTAATTTATACAGCCTAACTGACTTAGACCTAGGTTTTAATCAAATCACTGACATTTTTCCTTTGGCTAAACTAACTAATCTAAATAGCTTAATATTGTATCGAAATCAAATTCAGAGTGTTTCTGCTTTAGACAAGTTAATAAATATAAAGCGATTAGAATTGAGTTTTAATAACATAGAAAGAATTGAATCTTTGAGCAATATATTAAATTTAGAAAAATTAAATTTATGGGGTAATCAAATATACGACATATCATCGTTAAGTAATTTAGCCAATATAATTGAGCTTGAATTGACTGATAATAATATAACTGATATAGCACCTTTGTCGAATTTGACAAAACTGGAAACTTTAGGGCTAAGAAATAATCGAATAAATAATATAACCCCCTTAATAAAATGTATCAATTTAAAAGAATTATTTTTATGGGATAATTATATTACAAATATCGACATATTATCTAATCTGAAAAATTTGGTTAGATTAGATTTAAGACAAAACCAGATTAACAATATATCTGCACTAGCCAATTTAAAAAAATTGGAATGGCTGAATTTACAGAACAATCCCATTCTTTTATATCAGATTGATTGGCTACGCCAAAATTTACCTAATTGCGAAATAATTTTTTAGGAAGTATTGAATGCCTTTTTTTGATACAGAATTTGTAAGAAAAGAATTAGATTTAGCTTTCATACAAAATTCAGAACTAAGATTGTTAAACTTGATTAAAAGCAACTCATTTTTGTTAAGCGAATTATACGATAGACATTACGGAATTAGACCAAATTTTAATGAAGTTAGTTTTGGTGATAAATATCGTTGCGATTTTTGTTGGTTGAATGACAATTCAGATGGTGCAGAATGGGTAATTGTGGAGATTGAAAAACCCAAAATGAAATTATTTACTAAACAAGGCGAGCCTACAAGCGACCTGAACCATGCCATAGAACAGATAAAATCTTGGCAAAGATACTTTGATAGATTTCCACATGAAAAATCAAGAATTTTTGGGGCTGTTTCTCGCTTTCGCTGGATATTAGTGGCAGGTGATAGAAATGATTGGTTAGAGCATGAAGCACTTAACTGGAGAGAACATAATAATCGCACCACGAATATTGAAGTTAGAAGTTCAGATATTTTTTATAAGGCTTTAAACAAATATGAGAAAATTACAGACCATTTTTGGAGTTTTGAAGTAAATCCAGTTTCCTTGCCAGCAAAAGATTTACAAACTTATTGCCTGAATGACGATTATTTAAATTTTTGGAAACAAAGACTAAACTAGAGCATAAAAATGCAAACCGAAGCCCTATTTGAAAACATCGCCGACCGCATTGAGCAAGAACTCACCCAAGCTGAACAATCCATCTACATTGCAGTCGCATGGTTCACCAACTCACGCCTATTTAACGCCCTTTTAGACAAAGCCAAACAAGGCATCACTGTCCAACTACTCATCAGCAACGACCCCATCAACCAACAAAGCCCCATCGACTACAACCAACTTAACATCGGCAACTCAGTCACTTATCTTATCGGTGATGGCAAAGACGATTTAATGCACAACAAATTTTGTATCATCGACGAATATACTGTCATCAACGGCTCTTACAACTGGAGTAAAAAAGCCGAACGCAACCACGAAAACATCATCATCACCACAGGTGATAGCGTCCTTGCCCAATCATTTATCAAACAATTCAAAAAAATCCGTAATAGCTACTTCGACCACCAAGACCATATCCCCGACTTACCACTCGACAAAATCATCAAACGCCTAGAAATACTCAAAAACTACGTCATCTTAGAAGACCTAGACGACATCACCCGAGAAACCGCCAAACTTCAAGTCTTTAGCTTTCAACAGGACATCAACCAAATAACTCATGCCTTACAATTGCACCAATTTAGCACCGCTATTGGGTTAATAAATGATTTTATCAAAAATCACCAAGCCATTGTTATTTACAATGATATTGACTTAGTGGCTCTAAAACTTGAGATTCGACAACTTGAGCATCAGTTAAACGCTTACGATAATGAGAAAATTGAGCTCGAAAAATTACTAAGTGAATTTAATTATAGACATACTAAAGAATTAGGCTCCTATATTAGTAGACTCTTACATTTACGCAAATTGTCGTGCGAAAATGACCCAGAAGCTTATGCTGAAGCTGTCCAAGACGAAGCTGAATATCACGAACAAATTGAAATTGAAAATGCCAAAACCATTTTTGAACTAGACGCACAACAACGCAAAGACCTAAAAAAAGCCTATCGCAAAGCCAGTCAAATTTGCCATCCAGACCGAGTGAGCGAAGACATGAAAGACGTTGCCGAACAGCTTTTTATTCAGCTCAACCAAGCCTATGAACAAAATGATATTGCGACAGTCAATAAAATCTTGGCAGAACTCGAACAAGGCATTTTCGCCCCACGCTCCGAAACAGTCAGCGAAAAATCACAACTACAAGCCATTATCACTCAGCTAAAATTTAAAATTAGCCAAATTGAAACTGAGATTTTTGAGTTAAAAGACGATAAAACTTACCAAACGATTAGCGAAATTGATGATTGGGATGAGTATTTTAACCAAACCAAAGAACAGCTAATTGATGAAATCGTCAGGTTAGAGCAAAAATTGAAGGAAGCAAAACCATTTTTTGGCTTTTTTAAAAGTTAAGTTATAGAAACTATATAAATTAACTGAACGCATTGCCGCACTTCTAAGAAGCCCGTAATAATTCAACACAAAAACCGTATTTAACCGTTGGCAGAAAATCGCTATGCTCT
This sequence comes from Moraxella sp. CTOTU47579, assembly GCF_032004885.1. NCBI lineage: Bacteria > Pseudomonadati > Pseudomonadota > Gammaproteobacteria > Moraxellales > Moraxellaceae > Moraxella > Moraxella sp. CTOTU47579. The sequence goes on along the minus strand of NZ_DALZOJ010000021.1, from coordinate 16,833 downwards.
GCCAACCCTCTCATCAAAATTAATCTTCCTATGTACGACTCCGTATTCCAAGACATCAAAACCCATATCGTTAGCTTCACAGGCTTAGAGCGAGATGCCCTGCATATTTATGTTGGTATTGCGGTATTTCTTATAATAAGCCTACTTTTTAAAAATCACCGCTACCGTTGGTTTATTGCCTTATTCACGGTGATTGCTGCTGCCAGCATGGGTGAAGTGCTAGACAGACATGACCAACTTATAATTGACAAGCACTGGTACTGGCAAGGCAGTGTGCATGATATAGTAAACACCTGCTTTTTCCCGACCCTTTTTACCTTGATACTCACCTTTACCCATTTTTTTGAGCGAAACTTTGAGCGAAATAGTGCCCAAGCTCATGGTTCAAAACGTTAATTGGCTATCAACTTTTAGCAAACTTTTGGTTCAATCTTGGCAAACTCAGCGATTCGGGGTAAAGTAACCTCATTTTTCACAGTATTTTTAACACCCCAGTATTTTTAAAATCCCGGTACTTTTAAAATCACAGTATTTTAAAATTAGCTCTCTCGCATATATGGACAGCCAACCCCTTATGAATCCGCAATTACAACTTTTGCATCCTTATCCATTTGCCAAGATGGCAACCTTGCTACAAGGCATCACCCCAAACCCAGACTATGCCCCGATTAAACTGGGTATCGGTGAGCCGCAGCACACACCGCCACAGTTTGTGTTAGACGTCATCAAAGACAATTTGGCTAAAATCCAAAATTACCCCACCACCAACGGTTTGCCCGAGCTGCGCCAAGCGATTGCCGATTGGGTACAGCGCCGTTTTCAGGTCAAACAATTAAATGCCGACACCCAAGTGTTACCGGTGATGGGTACACGTGAGGCGCTATTTAGTTTTGTGCAAGCGGCGTTTAACCGTGAGGATAGCAAACGACCTTACGTGGTGATGCCCAATCCGTTTTATCAGATTTATGAAGGGGCGACGCTGCTCGCTGGTGGACAGCCGTATTTTGTCAATTGTACTGCCGACAATAACTTTGTCGGTGACTATGACAGCGTGCCAAGCGAGGTTTGGGAAAAAACCCAACTGGTCTTTGTGTGTAGTCCAAACAACCCAACTGGCTCGGTGATGGATATGGCGCAGTGGCAACGTCTGGTTGAGCTATCGGATAAATACGGCTTTATCCTAGCCAGTGACGAGTGCTACAGTGAGCTGTACTTTGATACGCCGCCAATTGGACTACTTGAAGTCTGCGCCAAACTCGGACGCGATGATTTTGCCAATTGCGTGGTGTTTCATTCGCTGTCAAAGCGCTCCAATCTACCAGGCATGCGCTCAGGATTTGTGGCAGGTGATGCCAAGCTACTAGCGCCGTATGCCCAGTACCGCACTTATCAAGGCTGTGCGATGCCGATTCATCATCAGATGGCTTCGATTACCGCGTGGCAAGATGAAGCCCATGTGGAAGAAAACCGCAAACTATATCGCCAAAAGTTTGATTTATGGATGGACAAGCTGTCAGACAAATTACCCCTACGCCGTCCTGATGCCGGTTTTTATTTTTGGTTACCGGTACAAGATGATGAGCAGTTTGTCAAAGTGATTTATGAACAGCTAAATATCCATGCGCTTGCAGGGCGTTACCTATCTCGCGATACGCCCTCATACCAAAAGAACAGCGGTAACGCTGGTAAAAACCATGTGCGGATGGCATTGGTTGCAGATATCGCACAAAGCAGCGAGGCGATTGACCGATTGCTGAGCTTAGACTTATCAAATTTGGTGTGATTTTTCATAAAAAAAGTGATGGCTAGCTACCATCACTTTTTTTGACTTTTTATAAGCATTCAGCTTGTAAAGATTCAACGTACAACGACTGCTAGTCTTCAAGATTTTTTAGCAGGGTACTGACCTGTGCCAGTCGTTTGCGTTTTTGGTGGATGTCATGGCTGACAAAGATGTCATCGGTTTCAGGTAACATAAACCAATCTGGGTGGCGAAACGTGTTCTCAATATCTTGTAAGCCACTTTCCCAGTGTTCTTGCATGGTTGAGCCGCTAAACTCATAGTCTTTATAGCCGCGCTCATAAGTCTTTTTGTGATAAATCAGATGAATCACGTTTTTGACACCGACTTCTGTCATTTCGCGGGCTTTGTTGACGCACAGTTCTTCAACTTTATCAACTTTAGCATCGTCATCGATGATTTTGAGTAACTCTTTGATAAGGCGCGTATAACGCAGCTTTTGCGCCATAAAGTCAGTAACCATGCGGGTTTTGCTGGAATATTGGATGTCTTTGATGCGCTCGTCAATCTCCATCATATTCTCTGGCACCGTGCCCTTGGCATTCCACAAATCCACTTGGAAAATCAATTGCTTGAGGTGCTCTTCATGGCTTAAGATTTCATTGAGCGGCGTGTTGGACACCAATCCGCCATCCCAATAATACTCCCCATCAATCTCAACCGCTGGAAAACCTGGCGGTAGTGCACCCGATGCAATAAAGTGATCGTAGTGCAGTTCTTCATTTTCATTGCTAAAAATAGCAAAGTTACCGTTACGCACATTGACCGCAGACACCGATACTTTCATCCGATTGACGTCATTGACCAGTTTTAAATCACAATAACGCTCCAGGGTTTCGCGCAGCTTGTCGGTGGTGTAATAGCTTAAGTGATTGGGGGTGGTGTCATACGGCACAAAATAACGCGGTTTAAAAAAGCCACGCTGTCCTTCAATCATGGTTTGCCAAGCCTCAGCGGTAGATTCCATCACCCGCAGCTGCTGCTTTAAAAAGCCATTTTCAAATATCCACGGCATAAAATGGCTTACCATGTCAATCTTGCTGAGTTTATCTAACTCATTGGCCGTTTGACGGTAGATGTTCATCCCTGCAGGGGTGTAGTTACGATGGGTGATGGTGTTCCAAAACCCTTGCAGCGCTGCCAAGCGGTTCTCCGGACGGTTACCTGCGATGATGGCGGTATTGAGCGCCCCAATTGAAATACCTGAGATACGGTCGATTTTGATGCCTTGTTTATGCAGCCCTTCATAAATCCCTGCTTGGTAGGCACCAAGCGCACCGCCACCTTGCAGCAGCAACGACACGCTATCGTATTGTTTGACCAATTCTTTGAGCGGTGGCGTGCCTTGTGGTGTGGGCTGATTGGGGTTTGGGTTTGGCGGTTCTATCGCCATGATTGGTGATGAAGTATCAGTTACCGGCTGGGGTGGTTGCACAGGTGTGGAAATAGTTTTTCTAGTTGACATAGTAATCTCATCATCCATAAATATATTGTTTTTTTATCGTATAGAAGATATATCACTCAAGTATTGTAGCAAGATTTTATAGTGACAAAATGATGTATGTGTGAATTTTTTTAGGATTTTGTCATTCATGAGCCTTTGATTAAATATCTACATTGTTGCTTAAATATCTATGTTGTATCAAGGTGAATACGTGCAATTTTAAAAAGCTGACTTCTAGTAAAAAAAGCGGCGCAATCATTGTTGTATTTAGAACGTAGGTATTTAGAGCGGAGATATTTGAAGCCTAAATATCTGGAGCCTAAATATCTGGAGCCTAAATATCTGGAGCCTAGATATTTAGAGCCTATGCGCTACGCCCGTATCTTTTTAGCTAACAATTTGCCGTTTAAATGGACAGTTAATCGCCCAAATGCACGTCTTTGACAATCACTTGCTGATGGATGGGAAAATTACCGAGCGTCGCCCCTGCTTTGCGGTCAGCAAAATAATGTTGCAGTGTTTCAATGACATTTTGGAACGCCAAGTCTTCCCAAGGAATGTCTTCTTCGGCAAACAGCGCACATTCTAGACTCTCGATGCCCACCCCAAATTTGCCATCTTTGAGCGAGCCGATAAATATCATATGAATCTGTCCGATATCGGGTATGTCGTATAGACAATATAACTCTAATGCACTGCCGATGGCTTCGGCTTCTTCAAAGCACTCACGATTGCCGCCATCTTTCATCGTCTCGCCAAGCTCCATAAAGCCTGCAGGCAACGTCCAATAACCATGCCGCGGTTCAATCGCGCGGCGACAGAGCAAAACTTTATCTTCATGGATGAGTAAACAGCCATTGATGACTTTGGGATTTTCGTAATGGATGTAGCCACAAGACGGACACACAATGCGCGGCAGACTGTCCATCGGCGGGATTTTGGTTTCGGCTAGATGACCGCATTGCAGGCAGTAAGGCATGGCATTTTCCTATTATTTTTATGTTTTGTGAGGTGAAAGTCGTTTTAAGTATGGTAGCATTGATTGCAGGTTTTTACATGATAAAAATGATTTGAGCAGCCGATTATGAGAAAGTTTAGCTTAGTATTTAGCTGGGTATTAAGTTTGGGATTATTAGCAGGTTGTAGCGTCCTGCATACCCAGCCTAGTATGCAAAAACCTGTCTCAGCTATGCCAGCTTTACCGCTTGATAGTGATATCGACAATAGACAATTAGTTTTAGATAAATTCGGTCAACTCAAAGCGCCCTATAAACATTGCGAAATTGCCCATTAAATTTTGATGAATTAAAAATTATGTCCACAACTAGATTTCAAAGTCCCTTACTGACCCAACTGGCTGAGCGAATCGCAAAACTGCCATTCGACCCCACGCCGCAGCCGTATTCGGTACTCATCGCCATTACCAATGAAGCTGAGCCAAAAGTTTTGTACTCGTTGCGCGCTTCGGATATGCGAGAACATGCCGGCGAAGTATCATTTGCAGGTGGCAGACGCGAAGACACAGACGATAGCAACCAAGCTACCGCGTTACGAGAAACGCATGAGGAAACCGGTATTCATCCCAGTCAAGTGACTGTGTTGGGCGAATTACCCCTACAATTTGCCAAAAGTGGCAGACCTGTCAAGCCGATTGTAGGGGTAATACCACCCAGTGTTAACCTTGTGCCAGAGATGTGCGAAATTGCAAGGCTATTTTGGGCAGACTTAGCCACGCTTATTCACCAGCCGACCATCGATTATGCGTATGATTTGGGTCGCCAAGTGATGGTATCACCCAGCTTTATCATTGATGGCGAGACCGTGTGGGGCTTGACGGGACGCATCACCGCAAGCCTACTGGAAATGGGATTTGACCGCCAGATTGATTGGTATTTTAATGTTCACGATAAATAGCCAATCAACCACAAACCAATCACTGCAGCGCTGTCCACGCTAGCATTTCATCGAGCACGGCTTTGGCATTGCTATTATTTTTGACATTGTCGGCATTAATCATCCCAACCACTGCATACCATTTTCCTGATTTGCCTTGAACATAGCCTGCCATACTGGTGACATTATCAAGCGTGCCTGTTTTGATCCAAGCATGCCCAATGGCAGGGTTATTTGGCTGGCGCAGTTTGAGCGCTTTGATGGTACCCGACTCGCCTGCCACGCCCAACGAATCACGATATACGGTAAAATTGGGTGAATGATAAGCGAGAGTTAGCAGCGCTAACATACTATTGGGCGCCACGCGGCAATCACGGCATAAACCTGAGGCTCTAGTCATCACAGGGGGCTGTGCTTGGGGCAGCTTTTGTTGCCACCACTGGTGAATGTAGGCAAAGGTTTTTGGATAAGTGCTGATACGCTGCTTGTCGGCATACAGCGGTAGCGACAAGGCGATTTGTTCCGTCATCACATTGTTGGAGTGCTGATTGATGTCTTTGATTTGCTCGTGCAATGGATTGGATGCGACATAGCCAACCAATTTTGGGGTCAAGGGTTTGCCAAAGTATTTTAGGTATAAGCGAATATACCAAGGTAGCGCTTGCGGTATCGCCTTGGCTTGCTGCATATAAGCCACCGCAGGACTGGCAAATTCAACATTCCCTGTAAAGTTTGGCAAGATTTTTTGCCAGTCAGCGATAATTTGTTGTTTGACCAGTACATCCCCATCAGGAAACGTCAGATAGCGTTTTTGCTCACCACAGAAGGCGGACGCGGTTTGGTGAAAGCTCAATCCTGTGGACGTCAATGTTCCAATCCAATCATCTTGGTTGTTATTACAAGGCGCTTGACTGGCTTTAAGTGTTGTAGGCATAGTAAAGTTTGCCAGCGCAGGCTTTAGGATGACCTGATACGCGGCTACGTCTTTGGGATTAATCGAGGGTTTGCTTTGGATTTGCTCAAGATTTGCCGCGGGATTGTCGATATCTGTCGAAGCCGATGTTGTGGATCGCGTGACGCTGCTGGTATTAGGCTTTACGACCGGTGTGGCATTGGGTTTTGCTATTGGCACCAAATCTACTTCCACCGTACCAAAATTGGTCAACAAAGCATTGGGCTGGGCATTATAAGGGCGTAACCCTTTACCATCAAACGCATTAACATCAAAATCCACCCCTTCAAATTGGCGATTGTCGATGATTAAATTGCCTTGTACCTGCTTAATACCCTGTGCTTTGATCATGGCAAGCAGCTGGTACAAGCGCTCGTTTTCCAGTTTTGGGTCGCCACTGCCCTGCACAATCACATCGCCATAAAGCGTGCCTTTCCACAGAAAACCATGCTGATATAATTTGGTTTGCCAAACAAAATCTTTGCCCAAACTATCGAGCGCCACATAAGTGGCAATCAGTTTCTGCGTAGATGCAGGGGTACGTGGCACATCAGCGTTATAACTAAACAAAGGCGTTTGGGGCGCAGTCGACGCTGCATTTTGCGGATTGTCCGTTAACGGTTGTACCACCATGCTCAGGCTATCGGTCGGAATATTGGCTTGGGCAAGTTTGGCTTGAATCGCTTCAGGTAGCTTGTTGACTGGATCGCGCTGCCCCATGACTGCATGGCTTTGCTTGGTCACTGGGTCAGTGTTCATCGGCGGTACTGGTGTGGTAGCTGACGTATGACCCACCAAGGACAGACAAGCCATCCCTAGCAACAAACCCGTTTTTAAAGACAATAATTGAGTAGCGCGGGTTTGCAGACCCACGGATTGGCGCAAATTTTTCATAACAGCAGCAACAATGTGACGAATCTATACTAGGTATCGAATCTTATTAGGCAAAAATAAATTAGGCAAAAATAAGCTGCCACCTTATCGCTTTTTGCCATAAAAATCCACCTGATTTCATAGCAAATCGGCTAAAATTAAGGCATTTAGACAAACAGCCGTAGCCTTCTGTTGCAATTCTCTACATTTCATTTTTCAGTTATTTGCTAAACTGTCGCCTAATTGCCACATTGCAGTCACTGCTATTGCCGACTCAAACTTCAGTTGAGAATTCTGACCCCATTGATTTGGGTGAAAAAATTATTTAGATTAAAATCATTTAGATTAACAATTGATTTATATTAAAGTTATTTAGATTAAAGCTATTTAGATTAAAAAATTATTTAGGTTAAAAAAACTCTATGTTAAACAAATCTATCGCCACCTCTGCCATGACTATAGGCGCTATGAGTCTTGTGCTAGCGTTATCTGCATGCTCAAAAAAAGATGACAAAGCCGCAACCACTACCGCTTCTGCAACGACGACCACCACCACGTCAACTTCTACAACTACTACCCCTGTGGCAGCATCCCAAGCCATCTCTAGCGCGCCTGCTAGTGCTACCGTTACCACCACCGCTTCGTCAACCACAACAACTGTCACCACGCCAGCGACTGCAGAAAAAACCGCCAACGTTAGCAGCGCCCCTACAGTTGCCGCCAATAATGCCGCGGCTGCAACACCCAATCTTGCCCTAAAAGCGGATTTGACTCAGTTATTTAAAACCTTAAATGAGCTTGACCGCACTACCCAAGCCAAACAAGCAGAAATGGCAAAAAAAATGCAAAACGCCAAAACGCCTGCTGACCAACAAGCTTTCTTTAAAGAAGTGGTGGCACAGTTAGACTTGCAAAAAGCCACGCTCAACAAACTAAAATTTAATGACCCGCGTGTCGCACAAACCCGCGATAAAATGGTTGAAAGTATCACCAATAGCCGTGCCGGTACGGCGGCTTTAATCAAAAAACCAACGGCAACCCCAGAGACCAATCCAGAAATTGCTAAGTCGATGGAAAAAGCGCAAAAATCTGCCGAAGAAGCCCGTACCATGTTGATGCAATTAACCCAAGAAGCAGGCATCAAACCAAAAGGCGCAGACGCCGCGGCTAGCAAAAAATAAAGTCATTTTTAGATAAAAAACTCTCATGATGAGAGTTTTTTTATGTCGGTTAGCTTTTATGACTTCATAAGCCCGCTATGACTGCATCAAGTGGGTGAATAACATGGCAGTCATAATGGCATCATTGAGGGCATTATGGGCAGGTAATCGCGGGATTTGGTATTCTTCTAGCAGTTGATTGAGGTGTGGTAACTGCCCAACTTGGCTGGGGTCATGTCGATGCTGATTTTGTTGATACAAGCGACTGACATCGACAAGTTTATTAGCCAGTTCCACCCCTAAAAACGGTTTGGCAATGGCATTTAAAAACGCCATATCCATGTCCACACAAAACCCAATTATCGGACGGTTTTTAAGCATGGGCAATAATTGGGTGAGCATCTCGTCATACGATAAGCCATTGTCGACATCTATCGGTCTTAATCCGTGAATCACAATGGTGTCATCGGTGGGCATCACAGGCGGACGGCATACCAATGACAGCGCGCTATCGGTATCAATCACAAACCCGTCACTTTCTTTGCGTACCCGTACTGCACCGACACTTAAAATATAATCTTGTTTGGCATTAAGCCCGGTCATTTCTAGATCTAGGCTCACCCACTCATTGGGGACTTTAGATAGCGGGTTATCAAACAGATAAGCGTACTCCGGCTTGCTGAGCCGCTGTTTTTGTCGCTCAAGTTTTTGACCGTCGAACAGATTTTTGATGCGATTAAACATGGTTTTTCTCTAGGCAATTAACACTATCTATTTCGTTAAAAAATATCTTTAATTAAAAAATATCTAGGCGATAATGATGGGTAATAAAGGTTTTAAAATCTTTGACCATCGCCAAACATTCTTTTAACAAGTCTTTTTCTAGGGCTGATAAGTGATTGGGATTTACCACTCGCGCTTTTCTATCTTGTGTGGTCAATGCCACATCCAGTCGTTTTGCCATAAAAAAATCCAGTGCTTCTGCCAGATTTTGCGCCATGGTGTCATCTAGCACGTGTTGCTGTGCCAGCTGCTGCAGCCGGTTTCTGGTGTTGGTATCAGTGATATGATATTCCAGTGACAAGGCTCGCACGCCATGGACAATCGGGAATATCCCTGCTTTTTTTAGGTCAATATCAGTCTCACTGCCACCGACAAATTTTTGCCACCAACCACTGCTATCGCCAAATTGCAAAATTGGTTTGGCAAAACGGTTGATAAAGTTGCTAGTCGCCACATTTTTCGCGCTGACTTGCCAATGTTTTTGCAGCTGCTCAAAGAGCTTAATATCGCCGCAAACAAAATGCGCATCAATTAAGGTCGCAATCCACATCATATCTTCACTACTGCCACTCACGTACCATGCCGTGATTTGTTTTTCAAAGGCGGTTGAAGTTTTTCGCCAACGCTCGTTGCTAAGCATAATCTTGCCATCACAATAAGGATAACCCATGTTCGCCAATGCCTCATTGAACTGCGCGGCATAGCTGGGCAGATTGTCATCTTTAAAACCATTGCGGATAATCAGCGCATTGTCTTGGTCAGTACGCAAGATTTGTTCACCACGCCCTTCTGAGCCCATTACAAACAGACAGGTATTGTAGAAGGTGATAGCAGGTACAATTAGCTGCCATACCTTGGCGAACACTTGTAAATTCAAGCTTTGCACCAGACGGCTGATAACATGGATTTTGATGCCGCTGGCGTGTTGCTCACGGATAAATTTACCAATCAATTCCACCGCCACCGCAACATCATCTAGGCTCTGCGCTTGCTCAATACGAGCGACGATAAGATTAGAATGGTTGGTTAAAAAGCTCAGTAATTCGGTTTGCCCCAAAATCCCAATGATTTGACCTTGACTGTCAATAATGGGTAAACGGTGGGTACGAGTTTGTAACATGGTCAGCAAGGCTTCACTGACATCTTGCGATTGATGCACCGTATGGATTTTAAAATTAGTAAAGTCCAGCACAGGCGTGGTGGCAAAATCAACTTTTTGCCCAATCGCTCGGCACACATCAGTTTGGGTAAAAATACCGATGCGCTCGACATACGCTGCAATGGTAGATTTTTCCACGCCTTGTGCGATGAGTTTGTCACGCTCCGCTTCGCTCATTCGCGCTTGTGACTTAACCAAAATATGCTTGATGTCAAATTGGTTCATCGCCATCGTGGCATCGTATAGCGTTGCCGTATCATCGACAAAATGCGGTGGTTTGATATGCTGCCCCAAATTGGCAATCGGTTGATATAGCAGTTTTTGACTTTCACTTTGGGCAAGGCGGGCTTGGTGATGGTTGAGACGGGCAGCGACATCGGCAAACAAGGCGTTTTTTAAGGTGAGATTTTGCTCAGTGATTGCGCTTAGCACTTGGCCATCGATACGGTACATCAGACTTTGCTGCTGGGTGATAAAGTTAAACACGCTGTTTTGCCTGACCTTGGTATCAAACCAATCGCCTGCATTTAAGGTAGAAATCAACGCATCGCCTTGTAATTGATGAACAAAGCCTTTAAGGATAATAAAAAAATCCCCTTGCCATCCTGCAGGTATGGGCTGCAAGTTGTCCAAATAGACGATTTTACTGTGCTGCTGCAGATGAGTTCGCTGCTGAGCGCTTAGTGTATCAAATGGGGGCTGGTGTAGATGTTGTATGTCCAAAGTCTGTATCGTTGAGCCACTCATATCACCATCCTTGTATTGCGGCTAAAAATAAATCCCATGTCCTATGAGTCCTGTTAGATTATAATCAAAGTTGTCTGAGGCAACAATCGTGTTTCAACAAATATCTATGGGTCGTGGTGTGTAATTTACACCCGTCAAACATATCAGTATAGGTAATGGGTAAACAGATGAATTATTTTGGTTTTCTTTGTTTAGGTCTAGGGATTTTGACATTGGTCGCGGGTATGCTATGTTTTTTATTATCTAAAGTCAGTAAGGAGCCGCCTATCAGGTATAAAACCCAACGCATTGCGATGGTGCTGTTGCCACTGGCGATTGTACTGATTAGCATCGGACTCAAATTCAGTATGAGTGTAGTGAATCCTGAGGTGTAAATAACTAGCTTTGCTAACTAAGCCTGATAAATAGACCTGGCAACTAGTCTTAACCAAAAAATGGAAAATGCAAACATATAACAAAGGTCAGCCTAATATAAGCTGACCTTTAACCTAAATTAACCTAAATTCAAAACAATTAAGCGGGCTTGACGGCGACTAGCACACGGATACTATCAGGAATTAAGGATAAATGACCCAGTGCATGTAAGCCCTGTTCTTGCAAACGTTTTAATTGATTGATTTCTGCGTCTCGTACATTCGGATTGATGGATTGCAAATATTGCAGGCGCTCCACTTCACGCTCATAGCGCTGATTAAATACCTCTTTGGCTTGCTCACTTATCGCAGGTAATTGCTGGTTTGCCAATGCTACTGCTTGCTCATAGCGCACTTCGATGATGTCTTTACGCGCTTTGATGACTTGACGCGCTCGGGTTTTATCCAAACGATGAATATGCGACACAATCATATCAGGGGCAATTTTATCGCTAAAATCAGTCCCTTGCTGGCTTAAAAACACCCGAATGAGCGGCTTTGGCAAAAATGCGGGTAAATTAAGGAGCTTTGGCGCAATCGCTTCAACACGGAAATTAACTTCGACCAAGACCAGTCCTTCAGGCATAGCATTACTTTGTAAAGTTGCAACCGTGGTATTACCAAACGTGCCTGCGTTGACCGTTTCAAAGATACTTTGCATCAAAGGATGCTCATAAGTCATAAATTCCATGTCTTCGCGTAGTAACGCTTGGTCACGCTCAAAGGTCAAGGTCATACCATCTTCAGGGACTGCCAGTCCTTGCACTTGTACTTCATCGCTCGGATGTAGCATCAATGAGCCGTCACGCTGTCCACTATATTCCATATTGATGGACGACATAAAGCGTTCAAATAAACGTGGCAACATGTGGGTATCGTCAAAATCACGCATGGTGTAAGCGATTTTACTGGCGACACGCGGGCGACAAGAATTGTATTCCAGTAGTCTGTCACGTCCTGCTTGCATGGCTGCTTCTAGTGCGAGACGCTGGGCGTTGCCTTTTTCAATCAACTGATCTAACGTAATTTCTTGACCGTCATCTTCGACTTTTTGCCCTTCAAGCAGCGGTTTTAAATCCACAATAAACTGCTCTTGAACGGTTTGCGCCGTGGGTGAGATTTGGTTAAAAATATTTAGCGCTTCGTTATACCAACGGTACATACGCTCAGTTGCCGTGCCTTCAACAAAAGGCACATGAATGGTAATCTCGTTTTGCTGACCAATCCGATCGAGGCGACCAATCCGCTGCTCTAATGTATCAGGATTGGCGGGCAAATCAAACAACACCAAATCACTGGCAAATTGAAAATTACGCCCTTCAGAGCCAATTTCAGAAGCCAACAATACTTGCGCGCCTTCAATATCGGCAAAATACGCAGCCGCTTGGTCGCGCTCCAGTAGGGTCATTTGCTCAGTAAAAATCGCGGTTTTAATGCCCGCATGCAATCGTAATACCGCCTCTAAACTCTCAACCGTTGCCCCACTGCGCGCAATCAGTAGCACCTTTTGATGTTTTAAGGTGTTTTTAAGCAAATCAACCAGCCAAGGCACCCGCGGGTCTTGTTCCAGCCAACTGCCATCGGGCTGTAACTCTTCTGGCCATAATTGTTCGCGCAATTTACCTTGGGTGTGATAACTGTCTTGCCAACTTATCGGGAGCGGCAGTGGGTACGCTATTGAGCGCCGACCTTTGAAGCCAAAAATAAGCTCAGACACGCTCTCCCGGGTGTTACGAAATAGCACACGACCAGTACCATGACGATCTAACAATTCATTGATGGCGCGCGCACGACCTTGCTCATCATCACTGATATCATGACCTAACAACTGGGCTAATGCTGATTTTTGCTTATCTGACAGCGATTGGTCACTCAATAACACCTCAGCAATTGCTGCGGTTTGCGCAAAATTTTCTTCTGCATCGATAAAGTCGTCTAAATCATTAAAACGATTGGGATCTAACAATCGTAACCGCGCAAAATGGCTTTCTAAACCTAACTGCTCAGGGGTTGCTGTGAGTAACAAAACACCTGCGGTTTGTTCAGCCAAATCTTCAACCAAATCGTATTTGTCATTGCCCCCTTGCTCACTGTCCCAATGCAGATGGTGCGCTTCATCCACAACCAGCAAATCAAACCCCGCTTCCAAGGCTTTTTCATGCAAATCTTCATGGTCGAGTAGCAAATCGATACTGGCAATAATCAACTGCTCAGTCGTAAAAGGATTTTGCTCAGGGTCATGCTCTGCAATCGCTGCGGTTCTGACCAAATCAAAAATAGCAAATTCAAGATTAAAACGACGACGCATTTCAATCATCCATTGGTACTGCAAACTATCAGGTACCAAAATCAAAATACGCTCAGATTTGCCGGTGATGAGTTGCTGGTGAATAATGAGACCCGCTTCAATCGTCTTGCCAAGCCCTACCTCATCGGCAAGCAGCACGCGCGGCGCGATACGTTTACCTACTTCATGGGCGATATACAGCTGATGCTCAATAATATCGACACGTGCACCCATCAAGCCTCTTAGTGGATGAGACGCCAAATAGGCTTGGGTACGCAGTAGCTCTTGGCGCAGTTCGTACCAATCATTTTGGTGGATACGACTGGCAAGCAAGCGCTCAAGTGGTTTTGCCAAATTAATATTAGCCGCAAGGCGCGTTTCCATAATCGCACGGTCATGACCTTCAACCGAGTATTTATAGACGCCATTGGTCTCTTCAAAATCGCTGACCACATACGATGCGCCATCTTGGTCATGTATGGTATCCCCTGCTTTGAAAGTCACACGCGACAAAGGCGCCGATGTCTTGGCATACACACGCGTTTCTTCACTTTGCGGGAACAAAATATGCACGCAGCGTTCATCAACGAGCACGACGACGCCCAGCCCCAATTCATTCTCTGTATCCGACAGATAACGTTGTCCAATCGCAAAATCAGTCATACCGCTTAACCATGCTTCCAAATTAGAAATTTAAATGATGAAAAGTAAAACTGTTTATGATAGCAAAAATTACATTTTCAAGTGAATGATTTTGTTGATAGCGGCTGTTTACTCACTCATCATTCGCTACCAACGGACTGACGACTGGCATACCTTCGTTCATGAGCGCTTGTGTGAGCATCTCAATATTATACACCGCGTGACCTTTTACCGTATTTTCAAAGTAAATATACAAGGTATCAAAATTGGCTTGTTGATTGGCAATGGTCTTTGCCCAAGCTTGCATTTCTGTATCCCTGTATCGATAATCATGCCGCTCGGCCGCCGAATGGGCATCCCACCAGTCTAAGTTTTGCCCATGCATGCGTAAATAACCGATGCGGCTAGTAAATAACAGCCGACTGGGCGGTAAACCATGGATATTTGGATAGTCCACACTACACCAAATCAAATTTTGCTGCTGAAAACTGGCGTAAACTTGCGGGATATGCCAGCTTTGGTGGCGAAACTCTATCGCCAATGGCAACCCATCAAACCAACTGGTCAAGGTTGCCAAATACTGACGATGTGCCACCGTTCTATCAAAACCATGCGGAAATTGAATCAATAACGCAGCCAAACAATCTGCCGCTAAAATAGGTTCAATCGCCTGCAAAAAAGCTTGCGCGGTCTCTGCAGTGGCGGTTAATCGGTGGGTAAAATCTTGGTGAATCTTAATCGAAAATTTTAGCTGCCCATTGGATTTTTTGAGCATACCTTCATACGCTTTTCGACCTAAAGGCGCATAAAAGCTACTATTGATTTCAACAGTGGCATAATGACGACTATACTCGGTTAAAAATTCGGTTTTTTTGGTGTCAGCAGGATACAGGATTCCCAAAAAATCCGTATCACTGTATCCCCCTGTTCCGATATAGATGCTCATAGAAAATTGGTTCTACTTAATTGCAAAATTAGCCCAGCATTGATTAATAGAAATTAATAAAAGTCGTATATAGCGCCATCATCCATAACAAAAACAGCATCGTCAAGGCTAATAGCTGCGCGGCAGAACCTACATCTTTACCAATCTTTGCCAACGGATGACGTTCTGTCGATGTATGGTCAATTGACGCTTCAATACCGGTATTAAACAACTCGACGATCAGAGAAAAAAACGATGAAAACACCAATATCATTTTAATCGGCATCATAAAAGGTAAAAAAATCAGCACAACTAATAAAATGCTATTGAGCCATGCAACCTGTCGAAAAGCCGCTTCATTTTGATATGCCGCAACTAAACCATCTTTCGAGTAACCTGCGGCATTGATGATACGTTTGAGACCCGTTTTTCCCTTGGTCTGCGCGGCATACCCATCTAAATGGTTGGCTAAATGGCTAGCAAACTTATCAGGACGCTGATTTGAACTAGGTGATGTCATGATGGTAATGGGTTATAAAAATTTTCTCATTCTACCATAGATTAATCCTATAATTTTCACAATATCTACTGCCGCGAGCATTGATAGCCGTTGATAAACAAGCTTTGAATCATGCGAATTTAAGTGCAAATAAAATCTATAAATATTGATTGCCATTTTAATGATAATGGCATAAATTCTAAGCCTTCTGCTATTTTTTTGCAGCAATCACTCCACCTTGCATTTTTTAGTTAGTGTTGTCACCTTATTTGATGAAGAATCTATGATGAAATTACGCGCCACTTGCCAACTCGATTATCACTTTTCTCAGCCAACCCCTGCGGTGTTTCTACTACGACCGCAATCAGGGTTAGCACAGCACATCACTCAAGAAGAATGGCAAGTCACGCCACCCCTAGCAGTTACAAGCTATAACGACAATTTTGGTAACTTATGTGACAGGGTTTTATTTCCGATGGGGGATTACCAAGTTAGCCTAACAGTTGAGCTATATACTAGCGAATGGATAGACGTCGCACCCGGTATGCCAAAAACACCGATTGAGCAACTGCCTTCAGATACAATGGTATATTTGTTACCCAGTCGCTATTGTCTGCCAGAATTTCTACTTCAAGAAGCCCAAATGATAACCCAAGATTTTGCCGACGGTTATGACAAAGCAGCGGCAATTTGCAACTATATTTACCAAAACTTTACTTATCAATATGGTAGCAGTACAGCAGAGACCACAGCACTAGATACGTGGCAGCATAAAAAAGGCGTCTGTCGTGATTTTGCCCATTTGGGCATCAGTCTATCACGGGCATTAGATATGCCGGCTCGCATGGTAGTTGGCTACTTATATCAACTTGACCCAATGGACTTACATGCATGGTATGAGGTTTTTATTGGCGATCGATGGTACACATTTGACGCCACGCAATCTGCGCCAAAAGGCGGTCGTGTGATTTTAGGTTATGGAAGGGATGCTGCGGATGTTGCTTTTGCGACTTTCTTCGCGCCATTTGAATTAAAAGATATGAAAGTTAACGTAGAAAAAATCGACTGATTTTAGTATGAATCTTCAAAGTGGAAGCCTTTATTAAAAGGCTTTCATGCCAATTTTTCAACCTCAATATGCAAAATTTCCTTGGGAATTTCAAAGACCAAAAAAAAACACCCCCTTTAAACGAATAAAGAGGGTGGTTTGGAATAGGGAGCTGACGATGACCTACTCTCACATGGGCGAACCACA
>NZ_DALZOJ010000020.1:0-33837 GCF_032004885.1 Moraxella sp. CTOTU47579 | reverse complement strand
CCAATTCTATCTTAATTTTGTGATTATTTGGTCTAGACATTGGGGAGTACCTTAGATAAACATAAAGAGATGGGGGAATCTTTTCACTCGATTTGGCATTTATAGCCACACAGCGAAAAGATTAACTAAGAACGTATCATACGACAAGGATCATAGGATGATTTTAATCTCTAAAAAGCCAATCGCCTTAGCAACCGTTGCTATTATGGCATTAGGTCTTGCAGGTTGTAACAAAGCCAGCGACAACAAAGCGGTAGGGACTGAAGGTAGCCAACCAGCGGCAGCGGCTACTGGTGAAAAAACGCTCGATAAAATTAAAAAATCAGGGGAAATCGTACTGGGTTACCGTGATTCCTCAATTCCATTTTCTTATATCGCAGGTACGCCAAACCAACCGGTGGGTTATGCCCATGACCTCCAATTAAAAATTGTTGATGCAGTCAAAAAACAATTGAATATGCCAGACCTCAAAGTGCGTTACAACCTAGTAACCTCACAAACCCGTATTCCATTGGTACAAAATGGTACGGTTGACTTAGAGTGTGGTTCAACCACCAACAATGAAGAGCGCCAAAAACAAGTGGCTTTCTCAAACGGTTTCTTTGAGATTGGTACTCGCTTATTAACCGCTAAAGATTCAGGCATCAAAGATTTTGCGGATTTAAAAGGCAAAACCTTAGTGACTACCGCAGGTACCACCTCTGAGCGTTTTATCAAAAAACTCAACGATGACAAAAAAATGGGCATTAACATCGTTTCTGCCAAAGACCACGGCGAATCTTTCTTGATGTTAGAAAGCGGTCGTGCGGCAGCCTTCATGATGGATGACGTACTGCTCGCGGGTGAAAAAGCCAAAGCCAAAGATCCCAACAAATGGGTCATTGTTGGTACCCCACAATCGTATGAAATTTACGGCTGTATGATGCGCAAAGACGATAGTGAATTCAAAAAAGTAGTTGATGATGCGTTGGTTGCGACTTATTCATCAGGTGAAATCAACGACATCTACAAAAAATGGTTCATGTCACCGATTCCACCAAAAAACATCAACATGAACTTCCAAATGTCTGATAACTTAAAAAGCTTGTTAGCAAACCCACATGACGGCGCGCAACCAAAAGACGTCGCTAATGCAGCCGCATCTGCTACCGTTAATGCAGTAGCAACGGGCGCTAGTAATGTGGCAACCGCTGTGGCATCTGCAAGCAATGCAATTGCAAGTGCAACAAAACCTTAGTTGATGGGATAACAACAAACTAGGTTAGGAAGGTTACTATCCAACATAAAACTGACGTCATCACCTATCAATTGTGGTTACGTCAGTTTTAGTTTTTGGGTGAATCAATTTGCTAGACAGGATTTTGGGGGTGGCAATGAATTATAGTTGGAATTGGGGCGTGTTGCTGCAACCAACAGGCGTGGGCAACGAAGTTTACTGGCAGTGGCTATTGACAGGCTTTAAATGGCTGTTGGTCATTGGTGGGAGTGGCTGGCTGATTGCCTTAATTATCGGTACGATTTTAGGTATTATGCGTACTTTACCAAATAAAACTGCCAGAGCGATTGGTACGGCTTATGTGAGTTTTTTTCGTAACATTCCGCTATTAATACAGTTATTCTTTTGGTTTTATGTGGCACCTACTTGGCTGACACCAGCCTTACAAAAATGGTGGTTTCAGGAGTTAGACCCAAATACCTCGGCAGTTATTTCAGCAAGTATTGGTCTTGGGTTATTTACTGCAGCGCGTATTGTAGAGCAAGTGCGTACGGGCATTGAATCATTGCCAAAAGGGCAAACCAATGCTGCCTATGCGCTCGGGTTCACCTTGCCACAGACGTATCGCCATATCGTATTGCCACAGGCATTTCGGGTGATTTTACCACCGATGAGCTCTGAGCTTACCAACTGTTTTAAGAATGCCTCGGTCGCTTCATTGGTCGGGGTTACTGAGCTGATTAGCCAAACCAAAACTATCAGTGAATATACCCAAAACAATATCGAAGTGTATACCTTTACCACGATTATTTATTTATTGTTTAATTTGGTGTTGATTTATTTTATGACTTGGCTTGAGAAAAAATTACGCATCAAAGGTCAAATCGATGGGGGTGGCGCATGAATATGATGGAATTACAAGCCGCAATGCCAGGGTTGATGGGTGGCTTATGGATCACCTTCAAAGTGTTGTTTTTAGCTATCATTGGCGGTTTGGCGCTGGGTACGATTCTAGCCTTGATGCGGTTGTCGGGTATTCGTATTTTAGCCGTGCCTGCCAAGCTGTATGTCAACTTTTTCCGTTCAGTGCCGCTGCTACTGGTATTGCTTTGGTTTTATTTTGCTGTGCCGATGGTGTATAACTTGGTGACGGGCACGTATTTGACGTTGGATACCGCGTTTACTTCGTGCGTGGTGGCATTTATGGTGTTTGAAGCCGCATATTTTTCTGAGATTGTACGTGCGGGTATCCAGTCGATTGGCAAAGGACAGGTCAATGCTGCTAAAGCCTTGGGTATGACTTATGGTCAGACCATGCGCTTTATTATTTTGCCACAAGCGTTTCGCAAGATGTTTCCGCTACTTCTACAACAGTCGATTATTTTGTTCCAAGATACGACGTTGGTGTTCGCGATTGGCTTGGTGGATTTCTTCCGAGCCTCATACGTACGCGGTGACTTGATGGGGTTATTAACCCCCTATATCTTGTTGGCAGGGGCGTTTTATTTTGTGGTCAGTCTAACCGCATCGACCGCTGTCAACCACCTACGCAAACGCTTTCGCATGGCTTAATCAATATTGAATAAAGGAATAATAACATGTCAGTAGTTACTAAAATTGATGAAACCACCTGGCTCAACGAATTTGGTGGCTTGGTATCAAACAGTGGACACGCCAGTCCCGATATCATGATTAATGTCAACAAAATCAGTAAATGGTATGGCGACTTTCAAGTATTGACCGACTGTACCGCGCATGTGCACAAAGGCGATGTGACCGTCATCTGTGGTCCATCAGGTAGCGGCAAATCAACTTTAATCAAAACCGTCAATGGGCTTGAAGCCTTTCAACAAGGTGAAATCTTGATTGATGGCATGTCGGTCGGCGCCAAAGCAACCGACTTGCCAAAACTACGTAGCCGTGTAGGGATGGTATTTCAGCATTTTGAACTGTTTCCGCATTTATCCATCTTAGAAAATTTGACCTTGGCACAAATCAAAGTATTGGGTCGTAGTCAGTCTGAAGCGCAGAAAAAAGGCTTAGGTTATCTTGACCGCGTGGGCTTGTCAGCGCATGCCAAAAAATACCCTGCCGAGTTGTCAGGCGGTCAGCAGCAACGGGTAGCAATTGCACGCGCGCTTAGTATGGACCCGATTGCAATGCTGTTTGATGAGCCAACTTCCGCACTTGACCCTGAGATGATTCAAGAGGTACTTGAGGTGATGATTGAGCTTGCTAATGAGGGCATGACCATGATGTGTGTGACCCACGAAATGGGCTTTGCGCGCCAAGTCGCCAGCCGTATCATCTTTATGGATCAAGGTCATATCGTTGAAAACTGTAGCCGTGAAGAATTCTTTGCCGGTGCGCGTAGCGAGCGTGCGAAAGATTTTTTGTCAAAAATCTTAAATCACTAAATATAAGATAAAGTTTATTTCATTAAAAAACGGCAGTCACTGCCGTTTTTTATTGTCAAAGTTTGCATTAGCCTAATTGCTCATGAGTGATTCAAATTCTTTGAGTTCCTCTTCCATATAGGTGAGTAATCGTTGGCTATGGGGCAATATTTGGCTACAGGTGACGATACAAAACTCGATTTTATCCACGTAAGTACACAAGGTGATATTCATCGCTTGGTCATTGAGCACGATCGAGGCAGGATACAGCGCCTGCAGTTTTGCCCCTTGCCAATACAATGGCTGATGAGAACCTGGTACATTTGAGATAATCAAGTTAAAACCGCGATAATCGGGAAACAGACCGGTAAGTACCTGCAATCCTGAACGGCTATAAGCAACCCCACTATAAATAATCGACGAGGCTTGCTTCATCCGTGAAAAGCGTTTTTTACTATTTTTGGTGCTGCCATTAATCGTCTTTAACCGGGCAACAGGGTCGGCAAGGTGGGTGGCAAGATTGGCTAAAATAAAGGTAATTTGATTGCCAACGTGTTGGCTTGCGCTATCGTTGTCACCGCGCAGTGATAAGGGTACAAAAGCAATCAAGGGTTTTTTGGGTAAGCCATTGATATCGAGCAAATAACGGCGTAACGCGCCCGAACAAATCGCCAAAATCACATCATTGACGGTCACAGCGTAATGTTTGGCGATGGTTTGAAACCGAATAAGCTCATAAGATTGGGCAGAGATACGCCGTGAGCTTGATACCGGTTGGTTGAGGGGGCTATCTGGCGCTTGGGTAGTGGTAATGTAGTCTTTGTGAAATCGCTCTACCACATTTTTACCTAAGGCTTTGATGGCGGGTGGGATAGCCAGCGCTTGCTCTTTGACGACACGCAGAAGGGATTTATCTTCTGGTATCAAAGCATCAAGTTGGTGACGATGACGGGTCATTAGCGACCAAATTGGCAAGCTAATACGCTCGGTTGGCGATTCTGATAGCGATTTTTTCACCAAACGAATCGCCGCTATCCCATCGACCATAGAATGATGAATCTTAAAATACAACGCAAAACGATTGCCTTCAATCCCCTCGATGATGTGACATTCCCACATCGGTTTGGCACGATTGAGTAATTTGCTGTGCTCTTGGGACACGTAAGTCAATAGCTCACGGATACGTGCTGGTTTTGGCAATGCGATATGGCGAAAATGATGGTCGACTTCAAAGTTTTCATCGGTTTTCCACCATGCTAGGTGATACAACACTTGGTTAAACGGAAAACTCGGCGGCGTCTTTTGCGTGACCATCTGCTGCACCAAATCACTGACAAAGGTATCGCTTGCGCCATCGGGAATCTCAAACAAGAACAGCCCACCAATGTGCATCGGCTGATTGCGATTTTCAAGTAAGATAAATAACTGGTCAATGGCGGTGAGCAGACGCATGCGATGTCCTTAAGTGTGAAATAATAAATTAGCGGAAAAAATAGCCAGTCTGTGGCGAGCTAGCTTGTGCCATATAACGTGCTGGCATACGACCCGCCAAGAAGGCTTCACGTCCAGCCATCACCGCATGTTTCATGGCAGACGCCATCAACACAGGGTTTTGTGCATGGGCAATCGCGGTGTTCATGAGCACACCATCACAGCCCAATTCTAAGGCAATGGCGGCATCACTGGCGGTACCGACGCCTGCATCCACCAAAACAGGCACTTGGGTTTGCTCAATGATGAGACTTAAAGTATGGCGATTGAGTAATCCCAAACCTGAGCCAATCAAACTGCCCAATGGCATAATCGCCACACAGCCCATGCTCTCGAGTTCTTTGGCAACAATTGGGTCATCTGAGGTATACACCATCACATCAAAGCCATCATCAATTAAGGTCTTAGCGGCTTTGACAGTTTCGATGACGTTGGGATACAAGTTTTTTTCATCGCCCAATACTTCAAGTTTGACAAGGTTGTGCCCATCCAACAATTCACGCGCTAACTGACAGGTACGAACGGCGCTAGCCGCGTCAAAACAGCCAGCGGTGTTAGGGAGAATGGTGTATTTTTCGGGAGAAATCACATCGAGTAGGTTGGGTTCATCTTTCTTCTGCCCGATATTTACGCGTCGAATGGCGACAGTGACGATTTGCGCGCCGCTGGCGGCGATGGCTTCGCCTGTTTGTGCCAAATCTGTATATTTGCCAGTACCGACGAGCAAACGAGAGGTAAACGTGCGCGAACCAATGTGTAGCAGGTCGTTTGCGGTTATCAGCGTATTTTGGCTTGAAGGATTTTGGGTCGCAGGATTTTGAGTTAAAGTGTTTTGGGTCATTGTCATCCCTTTTTAGATTTTGATTGTCATGGTTATCAATCAGTAAAAAATGCTTTAGTATAACAAAATATAGCCTGACTCAGGGTCTTTTTGTGCGCCTTGGTAGGATTTGTCTTGTTGATAAGCTACAATGGAACGCATCTTTTCTTGGCTTATTTCATTTGATAATCCCTATGCTAAATCCGATTGCCTTGCCCTATAGTTTTGCCAAACGTCATCAACTGCTGTTGCAATACTCGCAAGATTTGACTGCCCCGCCGACGTTGTTAATGACCGCTGATACCCCTATGGAAGCCATCAACGAAGCCAACCGTTTTGCCAGTCAAGCAGGGGTGCCGCTGCCATTGAATTTTGCCATGGCGCAAAGTGACGATTTTGAAAAGCAGTTAGCCGCTGTCTATGCAGGTAACACAGGGGAATCTCAGCATATTGCCGCTGGGCTTGAAGACCATCCCGATTTGATGAGTCTCGCTGACAGTGTCCCTGAGACGGAAGACTTGATGGACCAAGAAGATGACGCGCCCATCATTCGGCTAATCAATGCGCTGCTGTCTGAAGCCATCCGCCTAAACGCCTCAGATATCCATATCGAAACCTTTGAAAAACGGCTATCGGTGCGCTTTCGGATGGATGGGGTGCTTAAAGAAATCGTCAGTCCAAAACGGGAACTATCACCGCTACTGGTGTCCCGTATCAAGGTGATGGCAAAACTGGATATCGCTGAAAAACGGGTACCGCAGGATGGACGCATCTCATTACGTCTGGCTGGGCGAGAAGTGGATGTGCGGGTATCGACCTTGCCATCAAATTTTGGTGAGCGTGTGGTGATGCGGCTTTTGGATAAACAGGCGGGTCGATTAAATATGACCTATTTGGGTTTGTCAGACAATGATTATAGCGAGCTTAAACGCTTAATCCATCGCCCGCATGGCATTATTCTTGTCACAGGTCCGACAGGTTCGGGCAAAACCACGACGCTATACGCGGCTTTAACGGATTTGAACGATAACACCCGTAATATTTTGACCGCTGAAGACCCGATTGAATTTCAGCTAGATGGTATTGGGCAAACCCAAGTCAATAATAAAGTGGATATGACCTTTGCGCGTAGTTTGCGAGCCATGCTACGCCAAGACCCTGATGTGGTGATGGTGGGGGAGATTCGCGATTTAGAGACCGCAGAAATTGCAGTGCAAGCGTCACTCACAGGTCACTTGGTGCTCTCGACCCTGCATACCAACACCGCGATTGGTGCGGTGACGCGACTACAAGATATGGGGGTTGAGCCGTTTTTGTTGTCATCGAGCCTCATTGGCGTGGTGGCACAGCGACTAGTGCGTACTTTGTGTCCGCATTGCCATACATGGGCACTTGCCGATGCCTATCAAACGCAGATTTTTACTGAAATAGGCGAAGTCGGAGAGATTAAACTGCCAAAACCTGTGGGCTGCGAGAAGTGCAATCAATCAGGATTTCGGGGACGTACCGCGATTTATGAAGTGGTGCCTGTCGATGACAAACTGCGACAACTGATTCATAGCCAAACGGCCGAGTTTGAGTTAGAAGCGTATGCGCGGAGTAAGACACCGTCAATTCGTGCCGATGGACTCAAAAAAGTATTGGCAGGGAAAACCACGCTGGAAGAAGTGTTACGTGTCACTAAAGAAAAAGAGATGTGATATATTTTTCTAGTGTTAATGAAAAAATGAATGTGGGTCGCTAAATTGATACAAATAACTTTTGACCAAAATAAAGCTGAGAGTAATAAAATCAAACATGGTGTAAGTTTTGATGAAGCAAAAATTGCATTACTTGACCCGAATGCGCTAGTACGTGAAGATTTTGACCACGATGAACCAAGATTTGTATTATTAGGAATGGCAAATCGCTTATTAGTTGTTGTCTATTGTTATGTGGATAATGATGATATGATTCGGTTAATATCTGCACGAAAAGCAACCAAAAACGAGGAAAAACAATATGCAAACTGAATACGATTTCTCAAATGCTCAAAGAGCGACACAAATTTCCCATCTTAATCGGTTGCGAGAACAACAGCATTTGCTAGATAAAGATGTGAGTGATTGGCTTGTAACCCAAGATGATGATACTAAAAAACATATCAGTGAAATGATTCGCCAAGTAATGGCGATGAAAATTCACACACAATCTACTGTTTAAATTATGTGTTTTAGTCACTGATGCAATGAATAACTTGCATTTTTTCAATTGACAAACGGATAAAGTTTTCGATTTTCTGACAGTGAGTGATAGATTGCTTATGGTTATTTTTCGCAAAATAGTCTGCCAAATTATTTAATTCAACGACCAGTGATTTAGCAACATTCGGATAAATCACTGGGTCATTATAAAAGTTATCCAATAGCCAAGTAAGCGTTGAAAAGTTAGTGTTACCTTCGGCTAAACGTAAAATACGTTCGTCCTCATGCGAAATTTGACAATTA
This sequence comes from Moraxella sp. CTOTU47579, assembly GCF_032004885.1. Classification (NCBI taxonomy): domain Bacteria; kingdom Pseudomonadati; phylum Pseudomonadota; class Gammaproteobacteria; order Moraxellales; family Moraxellaceae; genus Moraxella; species Moraxella sp. CTOTU47579. Next base: position 25,428 of record NZ_DALZOJ010000020.1, on the reverse strand, counting down.
ATTTTCTCATTGTCACAATCAAACCACATGTCAAATGCCATTATCTTAACCTAAAACCTCCACCAACTCACCTTCCACCAAATGCGGACTCATGGCTCGCGTGACTTTTACCATCACCAGTTTACCAATCAACGCATCATCGCCTTTGAACAATACCGTTCGCGTATTATCTGCCGTTCCCATCAAAAATTCAGGATTGCGGTCGCCATGTTGCTCCACCAGCACACGCACGTTTTGACCCACCATACCTTGGGTTTTTGCCCAAGTCGAATCGACAATCACCTTTTGAAACTCAGCCAAACGGGCTTTTTTGGTTGCTATATCAACATTATCGGGCAAGTCTGACGCAGGCGTACCAGGGCGCTTGGAGTAAATAAAGCTATACGAATGGTCAAAATCTAAGTCTTTGGCAAGATTGAGCGTATCTTGGAAATCTTGGTCGGTTTCATTGGGAAAACCGATAATAAAATCGCTTGATAAATACATATCAGGGCGCACGGCGCGTAGTTTGCGGATTTGCTCAATGTAGATATCAATGGTGTGGTTACGCTTCATGGCAGCTAGGATAGCGTTGGAGCCACTTTGCACAGGTAGGTGCAGGTGGGATACCAGTTTTGGTATTTTGGCATACGCTTCAATGATATCATCGCTAAATTCCAGTGGATGGCTGGTGGTATAGCGAATACGCTCAATGCCGTCAACGTGCGCCACATAATGCAATAACTCACTAAAACGGCAAATTGTGCCATCGTGTTTTTCACCGCGGTAGCCATTGACGTTTTGCCCCAATAGCGTTACTTCACGTACCCCTTGGCTAGCAAGGCTATCAATCTCGGCAAGTACGTCATCTAGGGGGCGCGAGATTTCTTCGCCTCGGGTGTAGGGAACCACGCAAAATGAACAGTATTTTGAGCAGCCTTCCATGATAGACACAAACGCTTTAAACCCTTCCACTTTGGGTTCGGGTAAAAAGTCAAATTTTTCAATGCTAGGGAAAGACACATCGACGACGCCGATACGGTTTTTGGGTTTGACATCCAGCTGTTTGGTGGATTGGTCATACAGTTCTGGCAGGCGATGCAAGGTTTGCGGTCCAAACACCATATCGACATGCGGGGCACGGCTTTGGATTTTATCGCCTTCTTGTGACGCTACGCAGCCGCCCACACCGATGACCAAATTCGGGTTTTTCTCTTTAAGTTTTTTCCAGCGTCCGAGTTCAGAAAATACTTTTTCTTGCGCTTTTTCACGAATCGAGCAGGTATTCATGAGTAGTACATCGGCTTCTTCAGGATTGTCCGTCAGCACCATACCATGGGAGTCGCCTAGCACATCTGCCATTTTTTCAGAGTCATACACATTCATCTGACAGCCTTGGGTCTCGATAAACACGCGTTTGACACGAGTATCCGCTGGTAGCATGGTGGATTCAACACTCGCCGCTAGCGTTGGCGTTACCAAATTTTGAGTTTTGGGAATCTGTGCTTTTGGGTCAAAAGTAGCAACTGTCATGACTACACCTAAATGTTTCGCCTAAAATAAACCCTCAATTATAACAGATTTTTTTGGCAAGATGCGTTAGTGATTATTTTGACAGTACTAAATAAATGACATCGGTGCTAAAATTGCCAGCCTCATCTATATCAAAATATTGTCTAACAGATGCGGCACAATTTTTTTGTAAGGCTCGAATCACTTGTATGCTGGTATCAGGGGTATGCATACGGGCGACCCAACTGTCAAAATTTAACGTCAGTTTTTGCATCTCGACAGTCGTCACGCTAAAGCCGGTGATTTCTGCAAAATACAACCACTCGGCAAGACTATAATCTTTGACATGACTGGGATCGCGGATGGTTTCAATGGTCTGTAAAAAATTATTGAGCACGGGGTTGCTATTGCCCAACACATCGACAATCACCACTTTGCCATCGGGAGCTAGGGCGCGATGCATCTCAAACAACGCTTTTGGTACATTTTGCCAATGGTGCGCAGAATAGCGCGTGATAATGGCATCAAATTGGTGGTCGGCAAAGGGTAATTTTTCTGCCGTACCAATTTGTGTGGTGATATTGGTTAGGCCGCGTGTTTTGGCTTGGCTGGCGACAACTTCGGTCATCGTAGGGGTAATGTCATAAGCAATGACTGATGTGGCCACAGGTGCCACCTGATAACTGACGTGCCCACCGCCACAGCCCAAATCCAATATATGCGCAAGCTTGTGCGCCTCTATCAACTGCTTTATTTTGTCAAACTCAGCGCCTTGTGCATGAACAGCGCTATTAAGGTAGTTGTGGGATTTGTCTTGGTATTGTTGAATATTTAGGGCGTGTTGGGTATGGGTCATGGCTTATCGCATTTATTGGTGGCTAATAATAGACTTATCATAAGTCAAATAATTTATAATTTATAGTTAATTAAATTTAACAATAAAAAACTATTTGTTATATAAAATAAGTTGCAACATTTTTATACAATTAGTTGAGATTTGGGTAAATTTTTTTTAGTCGACAATCGTTATAATCGCTTCAGCAAGGTTAACCAATTTTTACATTACTTTTGTCGTTTTTTGCCTACTTATCTTATTAAAGGTATTACCAATTATTATGAAAAATCTCAAGCTTTCGATGATTTCATGCGGTGTGATTGCTGTTTTTGCAGAATCTGCTTGCGCAAGTAGCTATTCTGTAGGGACGCCTAGCACGGCGGATAGTTATTTTAACCAAGCCGAACGTGAAGCTAGCCGTGGCAACTTATCGCAAATGGGCAACTATCAGCAAATGATGGCGGGTGGCAGTCTAGCCATGTATCCAGAATATTGGCAGCTCAATAAAGACTTAGACGCTCAGCCGGCATCAGCGATTGTGAGTTTTGCTAACCGTTATCCACAAACTGCGATGGCAGAAAAATTGGCGGCGGATTATGCGGAAACCAAAGCGCGGATGGGTGATTATGAGGCGGTTAGACAAATGGCAAGCTATGTAACCAATCCTGATGCCAGTGAAGCTTGTGCCATTGCGTTAGGTTTCAATCACGGTGGCGATAGCATGCGCGCTTATACCGAAAAAGGTAATGTTTGGCTCAGCACGGATAAAAAACTGCCGCAGCTTTGCCAACAGTTGGCGACAGAGCTCAATGGCAATCGTATGGTTAGCAATGATGACCGTGAGCAGCGGCTGTATCGTATGCTACGCACGGGCAACAACGGTGACATCGTGCAGCTTGCCAGCCGATTGGGCGTGCAGATGAGTTACAATCAGCTTATGAGCATCAGTAGCAGTCCCAATGCGTTTTTTTCACAACTCGGTAGTATGCCAGCGACTGCCAGCAATCGGTATTTATATCTATACGGTTTAGGGCAACTTGCCAAAAAATCTGTCAGTGAAGCGGCGATGCAGCTTAACTATGATGTGGGGCGAAACCCGCAGTTTTTTGATGCTAAAACCCGTCAATATGCCTACCGTACCTTGGGCGTGGCAAGGATGGGCGTCAATACCGATCAAGGGTTTAGTAGTGACGCGGTTGATTGGATGCAAAAAAGTCTGGGCGTACCATTTAACAATGAAGAAGCCGAAAACTATGCCCAAGCAGCGATACGCTATAGCCGATGGTCAGATTTGGCACAAGCCATTGGCGCAATGGACTATAAAAATCAGCAGCAACCGATATGGCAATATTGGCTTGCCAAAGCCTACAAATTGGGCGGCACTAACCAGCAGCGTCAACAAGCCAATCAGCTATTTAGTCAATTGGCACAAACCAATGACTATTATGGACTGCTCTCCAAAGACCAACTGGGGCAGCGTTTTGACCGATTGCCGACTAATCCACCGGTGAGTAATAGTGATTACTCACGCCTCGCAAACGATAGTTTCTTTAATCGCGCATTTACCCTCTATAAACTTGCCGCCAATCCCAGCTATACCAACCGTGAATGGAACTGGGCAGTAAAAAAAGCACGTGACCGTGGTGATGAGACGATGATTTTGGCAGCAGCGCAAACCGCATCGGACATGGGATGGTACGACCGTGCTATCTATGCGTTGGAGTCTACCAAAACAATTCCAAATTCGGCACTGGCATTCCCAATGCCCCATCAGTCTAGTGTCGTGCAATACAGCCGCCAAGCAGGAATCGATCCTGCGTGGGCGTATGGCATCATGCGTCAAGAAAGCCGTTTTAATATCGGCGCGCGTTCGGGTGTCGGAGCAGGGGGGTTAATGCAAATCATGCCAGACACCGCGCGCTATATCGCACGTAAATTGGGCGAACCGTATGAACCATCTCGCGTCGCAGGGGGTGATACCAATATCCGCTATGGTACGTATTATATGGGCGACATTTTAAATAAATTGGGCGGTCAACCTGTATTAGCCACCGCGGGCTACAATGCAGGGCCAGGTAAGGCCAAAACTTGGCAACCTGAGAACGGTAGCCTAGCGGCCGATCAGTATGTTGAGACCATTCCTTATTCAGAAACGCGCAATTATGTCAAAGCCGTGATGGAAAATGCGACCAATTATGATGTGCTGCTTGGCGGCAGCAACCAACCGATTAGTCAGCGTATGGGTACTATTGCTGCTAAATATTAAATTAATCTGAATTAAATAAACCCGCTAAATCTTCGCAAAAAACAACAGCTAATTGATTGATAATAGTCAATAAATTACTGTTGTTTTTTAGTATATACAGGGTTTACAAAATCTGACCCAGTTAGTATGATTTCAAAAAATTGGTAGAACTGATAAACATTAGTTTCGTTTGATAAAAATTTAGTTATTTTAAGCAAAAAATTGATAAGTCAACGACCATTTTTATTACTTTTATTTTAAAAGCTCACTGTAAACGTTAAAACAACCTGCTTGTTTTTAATCACCAACTATTTGGTTTAATTGTTATGCTGTCATCTTGTCTAAAAACATTACTCGATTTTACCAACTGGCACACGGTTTCACACACCGCCACATTGGGGTCGTTAAAGTCTAGAGCAAAGTTTCAAGATGAGGTAGCGACGGCAAATTTAGCCAGTTTAGTTATCAACTCAAGTCATCAAAAAAGCGCAAATTTTAGCGGCTATTTGTCACTTGGCTACTTGGCACTCAGCTGTTTGGCGGTGATAGCTACTATAGCAACCCCAGCTGCCCATGCCGACAGTGTTTTAGGGGTGGAATTATCCCCTGCTGTCTGCAAGCTCAACCCATACATGGGTAATCTTCGCCAATGTATCGAAGGCAACCCGATGACAGTGAATTTTTATCGGGTGGCGAATCAGTCTTGTAGTAATAGCCGCTATAGCATGTCGCCACTGCAAGAAAAGATCACCTCAAAAGTCATTCCAGATGGTAATATTCGCAAAAATATCTGGCAGCAGTATGGCCGCTGTAGTGGCCTAAGTACCCCTAATTATTTTCGCACCATTACCTCGCTTGCCAGTCAATTAAAACTCCCAAAAGAACTCAGTAGCGGTCGCAGTTATCGATTCGCGTCCAGTGGTTTTAGCCGCCAATTGTTATCTTTAAACCCCGGCATGAAGCCAAACTCGTTTAATTTTTTCTGTCAAAAAAATAGTGCAGGTCAATCCGTACTGACCTATCTTAACGTGTGCTACGACAACAACGGACGTTTTGCCCAATGTGCCACACGCTCTTATACCTGTCCCAGTCAATTTTTGATTGATGGTAATTATTAAGGGATGGCGGTATCAATTTTTGCTTAGGTTTAAGCATTTTGTATCTTGGTGTTTGATGGTCTTGAACCCATAATTGTCAAGCTCACCCGACAATTGACCCCATAAATTTATGGTCTTTGATGGTGACAAGTGATAAACTAGGCAGGCTTTTTTAGACAATTTTTTCTGCTTTTTTCACTGCCTTGCTTTTGCAAAGGATCTTGTACTTATCATAATAGGAGCTTTCAATGAAACAGCCTGTTCGTGTTGCGGTGACTGGTGCTGCTGGTCAAATCAGTTATTCATTATTATTTCGTATCGCATCGGGTGATATGTTAGGTAAAGACCAACCTGTCATTTTACAATTATTAGAAATCACGCCGGCCTTAGAAGCTTTAAAAGGTGTGGTAATGGAACTTGAAGATTGTGCATTCCCATTGCTAGCGGGCGTCGTACAAACTGACGACGCTAACGTTGCGTTCAAAGATGCGGACTATGCCCTACTGGTAGGTGCCCGTCCTCGTGGCCCAGGCATGGAGCGTAAAGATTTGCTCGAAGCTAACGCCGCCATCTTCTCTGCACAAGGTAAAGCCTTGAACGACAACGCTAGCCGTAATGTCAAAGTATTGGTTGTGGGTAACCCAGCCAACACCAATGCCTTAATCGCACAGCGCAATGCCCCAGACCTAGACCCACGTAACTTTACAGCGATGACACGTCTTGACCACAACCGTGGTATGGCGCAACTGGCTGAAGAAACTGAAACCACCGTGAATGACATCAAAAAAATGATCATTTGGGGTAACCATTCTTCAACCCAATACCCAGATTTGACTTTCACTACGGTAAAAGGTCAACCTGCCCTAGAGCAAGTACAACGTGACTGGTACGAAGGTACTTATATCCCTAACGTACAACAACGTGGCGCTGCCATCATTAAAGCACGTGGTGCCTCATCAGCGGCATCTGCTGCAAACGCTGCGATTGCACACATTCGTTCATGGGCACTAGGCACCGACGAGAATGATTGGGTATCTATGGGTGTTTACTCAAATGGTGAATACGGTATCCAAAAAGGTCTTATCTATTCATTCCCATGTACTTGCCAAAATGGCGATTGGAAAATCGTTGAAGGGCTAGACGTTTCATCGGCTTTCTCACAAGAAAAAATGAAAGCCACCGAAACTGAATTGGCTGAAGAGCGTGATGCGGTAAGCCACTTACTTCCTAACTAATTAGGTTAGAATATTTTAACCGAAAAAAACCAGTCTCATTAGGCTGGTTTTTTTACATGAAATAACCACACTATACAATCAAATCACATTTTTTTTACTCAATTTTGGCTACAATGGTCTAACGGTAAGAATAACCCATGGCACTTTTTTGATAATTTTTGACTAAAATGAGTGCTAAACAATAATGATATTACAATAACCATTGATACTTTTTAGAGTACTAGGAGAACTACAATGATGACAGATGGCGAAAGAAACATTAATATGTTGTTTGAGCAAATGGGTATGGATGGCGATGATGCCGCGGTTGAACAATTTATTCAAGAAAATCAATTGCCGCAATCACTCGAGCTGAGCGATGCGCCTTTTTGGAGTGACAGTCAACGTAAATTTTTAAAAGACGAATACCGTGCAGATGCGGGTTGGATTGAAATCATCGATGAGCTCAACACCCGTCTACACAAAGATGCCATGGATGCACAAAAACTGGCTAAATAAGTCCTTTTAATACTGTCAAAGGTATTTTCTAAATGTATTAAAAAATAACTAAAAAACCCAATCACTGATTGGGTTTTTTACATTGTTTAGATAAGTGTTCAAAATAATTAGGGAGCCAATTTTTGTAAATGGGCAATACGGTCATCAAGGGAGGGATGGCTGGCAAATAACTGGGCAAAACTAAACCCTCCTTTACCTTCATTAATCGCAAAGGCTTTCATGCCTTGTGGCATATAGTCAGGATGCTGGCTGGCAGGTTTTAACGCTTCAAGCGCAGCAATCATGTTGTATTTACCTGCCAAACGCGCGCCTGCTTCATCCGCACGGTATTCACGGTAACGAGAGAACCACATGACCACCGCTTGTGCAGCAATACCAAACACAATATCTAATACCATACTGGTAATGTAATAGCCCATACCAGGTGAATTGCTGTCATTTTTAAAGACCGCTTGATCTACAAATAAACCCACAATACGCGCAAAGAACATCACAAAGCTGTTAACCACACCTTGAACAAGCGCTAAGGTCACCATATCACCATTGGCAACGTGACCAATTTCATGGGCAAGTACCGCTTCGACTTCTTCTTGGTTCATCGATTGTAGTAGCCCAGTCGATACCGCAACCAAAGCTTTGTTTTTATTCCAACCTGTCGCAAAGGCATTGGGTGATGGATTATCAAAGATACCCACTTCTGGCATATCAATATTGACGTTTTGCGCCAAACGGCGAACCGTTTCGACCAGCCAAACTTCCAACTGGGTAGCAGGCCGTTCAATGACTTGCGTACCTGTGGAGCGTTTTGCCAACCATTTTGACATCAACAGCGATACAAAAGACCCTATCATACCGTAGATGAAACACATCGCCAGCAGGCTAGTGGTGCCTGTGCCGCCCAAATTGAATCCTAGCATTGGCGCGATGACGTTCATGACGATACCAAACACCACCATCACCGCTAGGTTAGTTAAAAGAAATAAGCCAATTCGTAACATGACGGTTTCCTAAAGACAATCAAACGATTAAATATACTTATCAACAATAAGTTGACTATGATATTTAATATAATAGCGTTTAATGCAACAAATTAAAGGGAAAAGTAGCATAAATTTGTAACATAAAAAAGCCAGTATCACACTAGCTTTGGGGATCTGGTTTTCAGCTTATAGACATGGTTGTTAGCGGACAATCGTATAAGAGTTTGATGAATTATAGCTAACATTTTGAAAGCCATTGCTGCTAGTGCTAGAGCGAAGATTGGGGTCATTACGATATAGGTTGTTGTAGCGGCTTAACACCCGTTGTACGTAATCACGGGTTTCACGAAATGGGGGAATACCGCCGTATTTACTGACGTTGCCTTCACCGGCATTGTAGCTTGCTATCACATGCTGAATATTACCAAAACGGTTTTGTAAGAATTTCAAATACTTTGCCGCGCCTTCGATGTTCTCCGCAGGGTTCCAAGCGTTATACACACCAAACCGCCTAGCTGTCGCGGGCATTAATTGCATTAACCCCTGCGCCCCAACAGGTGAGCGTGCATTGGGATTAAAACCTGATTCAGTATGCATCATGGCTTTCATCAATGCAGGGTCGACACCATGACGCAGCGCAGAAGCCACAATCATGCTATCGTAGCTATTTTTGTTGCCACGCGCACTGGCAGGTACTGCAGCTTCATTGGCGCCCCAATTGCTATAACTATGCACATTAGTATCCGCGTAATAAGTCACTTTGACTTTTTTGGTAAAATTTTGGAAATTATTTCCTGCAGGACGGTTGTTGCTGACTACATTGGTCAACAGTACCTGACCGTTGCTATCTTTAAACACATACATATTGCCAGCATTCGCTGCATCCATACTTGCCAAACCACCCAATGACAATAGGGAAGCCGATAGCAAATAGGGTAGGCGAGTTTTCTTTGCAAACAATACCATAAATATACCTATGTAAAATTTTTGACAATACGTCACGGTAAAGCACATGACTATAAAATTTGAAGTTAGCGTAATGCTTTAAACCGACATAAAAAGATAAAATTCGTTATGTTTCAATGACATTTGATAACAGTATTATAAAAGAATTGGCAGGAAATATACCATAAATCTGTCAAAAACTGGTTAAAGTTTACAAAAAATCAGATAAGGGGAAAAAGAGGAAAAATGGCCAAAAAACTTGTCAACCTGTTGGGTTTCATGCCATGGACTCAACAATATATGGGTTGGAATTTTTAGCCATAAAAACTATCAAATTTTCAAGCCTTAAATCTTAAAAAAAAAGTAAAATTTTTTGCTTGCACTTTGCAAAAAACTATAACTCTATGATTTATATAAATAAAATAATTGGTTAAAAAATGACCAATTTAGAGATAACCTATAGCGATATGCGGTTTATTGTTGTCAAGTCAGAAGTTATCCACATGGTTATCCACATAAATTGGGGAAAATAACCTAAATGTTTGATATTGATAAAAAATAAAATGAAATAACCCCCAAAATAACTGAAAAAAATCTGATAGCGCAACGGGCGACATGACAAAAGAATGACAAATTGACGAATATATTTTTAAGATTTAATCAACTTATGGTCAATAAGCGCAGTTTATCGCGTGGTATGGTCATTTATTCAGCCAAAAAAAACCTGCACCAACTTAAATTTTGATACAGGTCTACTATTGTTATATTGTTAAATGGCTAACAAGTTATGTCTCGTCGGCGGTATCCAATGGCTGCTGTAGTAATTGTTCAAATGGTTCAAGCACTGGCGCAAGCAGTTTGGCTTGTGCTTGCGACAACACTTCCTCAGGGGCGATACCAAATTCACCCAACAACTGCTTAAGCTTGTCCACCGACATCATGGCAGTCAGTTTGGTTTGACCTGTTTCATCATAGCTGAGGTCTTCAATCACTTCTAACTTATGCAGTTCGTGTTGCAATTGTCCAAAATTGGCGGGTAAGGTTAATTCAAACCGCTGTAATTGACCTACCAATAACTGCTGCACGGCAAGGGTGAGTTGCTCGATACCTAATTGCTCATGGGCAGAGACATACACCCGATTGGGCTTGGCTTTATCACTATAACCGATGTGCGGCGGCTCACCTGTGAGATCAATTTTATTAAACACATTTAGCACAGGCACTTGATTATCAATTTCCGCTAACACAGATTGTACCGCGGCGATTTGCTCATGCATGTCTTCACGGTGACTATCAATGACATGCAGCAACAAATCTGCCTCTAAGGTTTCTTCTAGCGTGGCATGGAAGGCTTCCACTAGCTCATGGGGCAAATGGCGGACAAAACCGACCGTGTCGACAAGTACCACCTTACCCACGCCCGACCATGACACACTCCGTAGCGTCGGGTCAAGCGTCGCAAATAGCTGATTGGCGGCATAGATGTTTTCATTGGTCAGGGTATTAAATAAGGTGGATTTACCCGCATTGGTATAACCGACCAGTGAAATTGTCGGCACCGATGATTTTTGGCGTTTGGCACGACCTTGTGCGCGGGTTTGTTTGACCTTATCAAGCTTGGCTTTGAGCTGCCCGACACGCACCTGTAACAAGCGTCTATCGGTTTCAAGCTGGGTTTCGCCTGGACCGCGTAGACCAATACCACCTTTTTGGCGCTCCAAGTGCGTCCAGCCGCGTACCAAGCGAGTCGCTAAGTGATTAAGCTGGGCAAGCTCAACTTGCAGTTTACCTTCGTAGGTTCGCGCCCGCTGGGCAAAAATATCCAAGATAAGCCCCGTTCTATCAAGCACACGGCACTGCACCAAGCGCTCAATATTACGTTCCTGCGATGGGGTCAAACTATGGTTAAAAATGACAATATCTGCCTCATATTGTTTGACAAGTTCCCCGATTTCTTCAGCTTTACCCGTACCCACAAAGTATTTAGCGTCAGGCTTAGACCGCGTACCTGTGACCAAGGCTTGTTTTTGCGCCCCTGCCGAATCCACCAGCAATTCAAATTCTTCCAAATCGTCTGGGTCATTGAGATGGGTAATGTTTAAATGGACTAAGATGGCTTTTTCACCACCTTCATAACGCTCAAAATACTCCAATGATTTATCCTTTCGTTGTGAGTGTAAAAATGTGTCTATATCTAAATGTATTATCTAAGTCTATTAAGTTAAACATTTGCTTAAATAGTCGATAGCCGCGTTAGAAAAGCGCTAGCCACGATAGATGGGTTATATATATAAATATAAGGTTTTTTTGCAGAACTTTTAGTCAAATTTACAATTAGTAACTTAAAACGGGGGTAAAGGCGAAGGTTTGGTCATGGTTTTGCCATAAAAACGTCATTGAAACGACACGGGTGTCACGCATACTGAATTCATCCAGACTGACTAACCATCCAATTAGATGATGGGGGCTTTGTAGCTTTGAGAATGAGTCAATGACAAGCTAAGGCATTTTTCGCTCAGCAGCTGGCCAATGCCATAGCAAAAACCACCCTAGGTAACCGTAAGATGACTGATTTTGTAGAACAAGCTAATTTTCTAGAACAAAATAACGGCGCCAAATTATACGAAGATATCGCCACTTATCCTGTTGATAGTCTTTTTAATACCCAGTTTGTTGCGCAGTTACTGGCACATAATTTTGCTGATATAGCAGTGGTAGAGACGCTAGCCCCGCTGGTCAAGCCAACGATTAGCCGCCCAAGCGCGCGTCATCGCCCGTTATTTAAGTCAGTGATTATTAACGTGAGCGAGGATAAGTTTTCGCTACAAACCGAGCAGCATTTGCTCAATGCCCAGCGCCTACGCACTTTGACCTTTACCCAAGCGTTTTCAGTAAGTTTTGCGGGATTTCATCCAAGCTCAGAGCAGCCGCTAGATCGGGATGATTTTGATAATTATTGCACCCATGTGGTGGTGTATGACGAAACCAAGCAAGATAGCTTTGGGCAGCCACTCGCGGTGGCAACCACCCGATTATTGGATAAAAACGGCGCGATAAAAGCTGGGCAGTTTTATAGCGAGCATGAGTTTAGACTGGGTCGCTTGCTCGATGATTACCCGTATAATGTGCTAGAAATCGGTCGCACCTGTGTGCACCCAGATTACCGAGGTATTACCACAATTAATCATTTGTGGGAATCCATCGCGGCAGTCGCCAAAGCTTACAATGTCAATGCGTTTATGGGCTGTGCCTCAGTTCCGATGGAAGAGGGCAATGTGCAAAACTGGTTAGATCATCAGCTTGATAGTACCAAGTTAGATGTCAAAGTGACCCGTAAATTGCCAGAAGACAAATTATCCGCTATCGACTTGGCGCAAGTGGCTGATGTGGACTTGGCGAATCCGCAAAATTTTGCCTTGCCAGCGCTGTTAAAAATGTATGTCAAAATGGGCTGTAGTCTTGGTGAAGCGGCTTGTTATGACCCTGAGTTTGATTGTGCCGATGTGTTTGTTTGGTTGCCATTTGAACAAGTCAAACCGCGCTATCAGCACTATTTGCACTAACCGGTTTATTAATAAAGGCAAAGATGCTAATCTTGAGTAATATAAACCGGGTTTGGTTACTGTTATTGAGTGATTGATACTTAGTTATTATTAGTCGGTTATTATTACTCGGCTATTGATACTTAGTGATTGCTATTGGGTTATTGTTGAAACTCAAGAAGACGCAGTAAGCCGTGTGCCCAATAATTTGCTATACTACATCCACAATTTTTCACTCACATATTTACCTTATGCAAAAATCTAACCGCAAAACCGCGCCATCGGCGTTGACAATCAGTAGCCTACTTAGCGAAACAGCAAAACAACTGCGACAACCTGCTACCTACAGTAAAAAGAATTTGGCGACCCAGTGGCAACGTAGCAAGCGCCTTATGAATTTAATGGCTGCGATTCAAACAGGGGTTGGCTATGCATGGCAGATTAGCCGCACACCAAATCCCGATAATCAGCAAATCATCCAACTGATTCAAAAATTCTGTAAAAAATCGCTCAAAGCGTTAGGCATTGAGGTGACTGCACTTGAGCCAATACCGACACATCACGCGTTGTGGGCGAGCAACCATATCTCTTGGCTCGATATCCCTGTGGTGGGTAGTATTGTACCGACCTTCTTTTTGTCCAAAGCCGAAATCGCGCATTGGCCGGTGATTGGTTGGATGGCGACCACCGCCCACACTTTATTTATCCAGCGCGGTTCGGGCGATACCAGCAAAATCAGTGAGCAGATGAGTGAGTTTTTATCACAAGGCTCACCCGTGGTTTTCTTCCCAGAAGCGACCACCACAGACGGTACAGCGATTAAACGTATTTATGGCAACTTGTTGCAGTCTGCGATGGACAGCCAAGTGCTCATTCAACCGATTGTGATTTGCTATGTCAACCAAGATGGCGAACTTGACCAAAACATTCCGTATTATGGCGATATTGGCTTGATAGATAGCGTCAAACGTGTCCTTGATAACCGCCCTGCCAAAGCCTATGTGTTGCCGTTAGCAGCCATTGACCCTGCGGGTAAAACCCGAAACGAAATTACCGCTATCTTGCAGCAGCGCATGGTGGATGGACTGGCGCGCTTGCATGGGCAAGTGCTTCACCCTAAACAGCCTTAATCGTTACGACTATAATTAAGTAGAAAAGCCAAGCTGCCATCACCTTGGCTTTTTTTTATCATGTGAATATCACAGACGCTCACTAAATTTTTTCAGTCAAATAGCATTGTAATAAAAGGTAAAAATTTCACCAAATCTGTTATTATGTACGTAACAAAACGTTATATGACAATCACTTGCGATTAAATACTCGCTACAGCGGTTAAACCGTTAACCTGCATCAATTACCCATGAGCCATGCTTAATCAAACCATCACTTGACAACGTTTGTCATCTATTTGAGCACGGTTGTTTTTATACGATTATTTTTGCACCGTTATTTTTACACTTTGCCCACCACAATGATGAATGAGTTTAATACCGATTGGATGAGCGCAAGCTTGTGGTTATTTTGCCCCGTAAATTTTTTCACTACCCCTCTAAATTTGTTTACTAAAAAGGTTCTTGATATGCGTACCGATATGTTCCAACAAATCTTAAATGACCTAAACAGCTCTTCAGCAGACGTAGAAGCCTCTGCGCTGATTTCAACCGATGGTTTGATGATTGCGTCAGCATTGCCAGCGGGCATTGATGAAGACCGTGTCGGTGCGATGTCAGCGGCGCTACTATCACTCGGTGACCGTGCAGGTCGAGAACTAGCGCGTGGCAGTATCGAGCGCGTCATGGTACAAGGCGAAAAAGGCTATGTGATTATGTCGGCATCGGGTACAGAAGCGGTATTGACCATTTTGACCAAACCAAATGCCAAATTGGGTCTGGTGTTCTTGGATATGAAGCGTGCGGCTGAAGCCTTATCAAAACTTATCTAAAACTTACAAATAGTTTAACTTTGTCAGCCTTTCACCGGTATTAGCAACCGTGACTCAATCAAAAATTTATCCATCAAAAATTTATAAGGAGAGGTAATGAAATCTGTACAATTACCCGATATGGACCAACCTGCTGGCGATGCTACAGCGCATCGTCTGACTTACTCAGATGGCTCAAGTCGTGTCGTTTATACCACCGAAAACGAGCTACCTTACCCAGATGGCAAACTTATCGTTTCACGCGTGGATTTAGATGGCATTATCACCCACGCCAATGACGCCTTCGTGGATATCAGTGGCTATAGCCGTGATGAATTAATTGGCGCGCCGCATCATATTTTGCGACATCCACAAATGCCAAAAGCCGCCTTTAAAGACTTGTGGCAAACAGTCGAAACAGGCAAAAAATGGCATGGCTATGTCAAAAACTTGTGCAAAGATGGCAGCTACTACTGGGTGTATGCGACAGCTGTGCCCAATATCCGCCATGGCGAAACGGTTGGCTATACGTCAGTACGACGCAAACCATCACGCAGCAAAATCGCACAAGCTGAAGCACTGTATCGCAAAATGCTAGAGGAGCAAGCCTAATGACAATTAATTTACTCATTGCGCCTGACTTCGCGCCTGAGCGTTTTGCAGGGTGGCATATGCTCAATACACTGCTACAAAAAAAATCCGGCATTCACATCCACTTACTGACACCGGCGTCTGCGCATGAACAAACCGACTTAATCCAAGCGCAAAGCGTGGATATTATCTATGCCAATCCCTTCGATGCAGCGGCAATGATTCGGGAGCAGGGTTATCGCGCCGTGGCTCGTCCACTGGGCAAATCTGATGAAATGGTGATTGCTGCAAAAGCCGATAGCGGCATTGTAGCACTTGATGATTTAAAAGCAGGCTGCACCATTGCCATGGCAGATAATCGTGATGTCAAATTGATTGGGCTTCGTCTGCTAGAAGCCGTGGATTTGTTAGAAGCTGACATTACTTGGAAAGTTACCGAGACTTACCAAGCCGCTGCGCGTAATTTGATTAAAGGCGAAGCCGATGCGGCATTCTTTTTATCTGAAGTTTATCATAGCTTGTCACGCTTGACTTTATCGCAGATGCAGGTATTGATTGAAAGTGATTTGAGCGATATCAGCCATGTGCTACTGGTTAAAGAGAGTTTTGCCGACAGTGAGCCATTTATCGATGCCTTATTAAGCTTAAAAGACACAGCCGAAGGCAAACAAGTATTACAAGAACTGGGGATGAGCGACGGTTTTGAGCCGATGACCCAAGAAGACGGCGAGTTTATGATTGATTTAATGGATACCTTATTGGATTAATCGGTCAAGCTTGTCATCTTGCCCAATAGCGCAATTCATGTTTAGATGGAGTTGCGCTTTTTTTATGCTGAAGCGTTTTGATTGCAATCGGGTTTAATAGTATAGTAGGGGATAAATGCGTGGATTTTTCACAGCGTCAGTCACTAATACCTCACCCTTGTCACATAACTTTTTATATAATTAGGCTAATTTTTTGAGGAATCAGCATGTATTCATTGTCGAATCGTAATCGTAGAAAATTTCAAAAACATTGGCTTAATTTTCGTCTCTATAGTCGACAAGTGATTGACCAACCGATGAATATGGATATCCATACCAGCCGCATCATGGCAGCGATGGAGCTTGATGAAAAAGAGCCCTTACAAGGTGCGTTAGCCGATATGTTTTATGGTTGTTGGTTTGACGTGCCCTATTTTGGTGACCGTATGCTCAACCAAGTCAGAGAAAAACTAACGCCAACACTGCTACAAGGGTTTGACCAATGCATCAATCATGGTGACTATGTGTTTAAAGTAAGCCATCTTGCCACACGCTGGAGCGTATTGGTATCGCCTTCAATGAACACTTATCAACACCAACTACGTGTGTCCACTGATGACTCAAAAGTAGTGGCACAAATGACGATTGCTTCGCTATTAGATATTATGGAAGAAGAAGACGATCCAGAAGATCAAGCCGAGCAAATTGCCGAAATCGAGGAAGAGTTCTTTAACCATTGTGTTGTTTGTCATGACCGCTTAGCATTTAGTATGGTTTGGTGGGAAATGTCAAAAAACAAATGGGATTTTAATGACAAATGGCTTGAAACCAAAGAATATTTTGCCAAGCAAGCCGCTTAATTATAGCCGAATGAATTAGCTTTTGAATTTACCAAGCCTATCACAGTGATTGACAACATGACCTTTGCCGTCTATCAAAATTTAAGGAAAACACCATGCCAGAACAAAACGACACCTATGTAATTTTAACGCCTGCCGGGGTATTGCATAGTTTTTCAAGCGCCAATCCCTCAGAGCAGCAACTAGCCTTGCAAGCGGTGCTCGCCCCTGAACAAAGTATGACGGCGCGGGAATGGGGTGAGCATTATAGTGACACTTGGCTAGATATGTTTATCGAAGAAGGTTGGATTGAGACCCTTGAAAAGCGGGTGGTCGCTCCGCACGTGCAGCTAGATAATTTCTTAAAATATGTAGCAGCGAGCCTATCGGGTAGTCGCCGTGTCGTAATTGCATCAGATCAAGGCTTTTGTCTAGCAAAAATGGGCTTTACTCAGCAAGAAGCAGATACGCTGTCGGTAGCCGCCGCCGATTTTTATGGCTTTTTAGAACGCCAACAGCAGCGCGGTTGGGCGGTACATGGCTATGGGGTGTCATTTTTTACCAGTATTGATATGTTGATGCCCAATACCAGTATTGTGTTTTTATGGATCAACAAAGCGGGCTATTTCTTGATTATTGAAGATGAGCCGCTCATCAATAACCGCGCTTTTGTGGAATTGGTGTGGGGTATTAAAGCGACGGGCGAACGTTTTGAGCAGCGTGCAAGACTGGCAGAACAATCAGACGCTAAAGAAGGTGATGTGGCAGACGATGATACCCAAACAGTTAATTGATAAACTGTAAAAATAAAAACCGTTGAGAGTTAATCAGCGGTTTTTTATTGTCAGTGATTTTTATTGAAAGCTTCTATTCAGCTGAATGCCATATGAATGTCAGCTTAGTGTGATACCTTTACTGTCTTTTGGTGTCACTCTAAAAATCTGCACTTTAAACAGTATATTTTGACCTGCCAATGGATGGTTAAAATCCACTTTGATGGCATCTTCAGTGACGTCACTGACCACACCCACGAGCGTGGTTTTGCCTTTGTCTTCAAATTCCATCATGGTACCGACTTCAGGCAAATTGCCCGTCACGGCAAACTGCGCATGACTAAAAGTCTGTACGTTGTCAGGGTTCCATTGACCAAACGCTTCGTCAGGCGACAGCGATGCGGTGCGCGTGTCACCGGCTGTCAAGTTGATAAGTACCTTCTCAAACCCTTCAAGCAGGCTACCATCACCCACTACCAAGCGAACAGGTTCGCCACGCTCAAAGGTTGAGTCGATGACGGTGCCATTTTCTAAGCTGACCTCAAAATGCAAATCAACGGTTGAGTCTTGAGTGATGCGGGTTTGTTCATTTGGCGTAATAATGTCATGATTCATGCGGTTGTTCATCCATCTAAAAATTAAAGGGTGTTACGTTTGGACTCTAATAAAAACGCATCGATTAAAATCAACGCAACGCCAATATTAATCGCCACATCAGCTATATTAAAAATCGGGAAATGCCACGCATTGCCATAGTGCACATGCAAGAAGTCAATCACATAGCCCAAACGTACCCGATCAATCAAATTACCCAAAGCGCCCGCCATCACCAATGACAAGCCCAACGCCAATAATTTGGCTTGTTGGGGTATTTTGCGTAGATACGCCATGATGCCAAGGGAAACAGCCAGTGCCAGTCCGCTAAACAGCCATTTTTGCCAGCCGCCTTTATCTGCCAAAAAACTAAACGCCGCGCCATGGTTGTGGGCAAGGGTAAAGTTAAAAATCGGCTCAATAATCGCCGTGGTTTGGTACAGCTGGTAGTTGTGCTCAAAGTACAACTTGGTAAGTTGGTCGATAATCATTACCAAAACCGCAATACCATACCACACCATAGCTTTATTGCCGTTGATGGGTAGGGTAGTGGATGAATGAGTGGCAGCAGTCGTTGCCTGGGTGTTAGGCATAATGACGCACCTCGCCTTGACCTTCGACATTCTCGACGCAGCGACCACAGATTTCTGGATGGGCAGGATTGATGCCGATGTCCTCGCGAATGTGCCAACAGCGGATACATTTTTCACCCGTGGCAGGCTTGACCACTACCGCAACTTGGCTGTCTTCGTCGCTATAGGTCACATCGCTTGGTTGGTTGGTTAATGCCGCTACATTGGCTTGGCTTGAAATCAACACAAATTTGAGTTCATCGCCTAATCGATTGAGTGACACCATGGTAGTATCTGGTGCATACACGGTGACATTGGCCGATAAATTGGCGTTAATCACTTTATCGGTGCGCGCAATTTCATAGGCTTTGTTGACGGTTTCTTTGACATTCAAAATCGCTTGCCAATCCGACTCGCTCACGTCATCCAATACCACTGGTGGGAATTCATACCACTCTTCGGTAAAGATATAGCCATTACCATTGCTTGTATGGGGACCTTTTAAGATTTCCCACGCTTCTTGTGCGGTGAATGACAAAATCGGTGCAATCCAGCGCAGTAACGCATGGGCAATATGATAAATCGCGGTTTGTGCTGAGCGGCGCGCTTCACCATTGGCTTTGGTAGTGTATTGACGATCTTTAATGATGTCTAAATAAAAACCGCCCAAATCTTGTGAACAAAAACCCACTACCGCTTGACACACTTGGTGAAAATCCATGTTGGTATAAGATTGGCGAATGTCAGCTTGTACCGCCTCAGCGCGTTTTAAAATGTACTTGTCAAGGCTGACCAAATTGCTAGCATCGACCATGTCGGTCGCTGGGTCAAAGTCGTCTGTGTTCGCCAGTAAAAAACGAATGGTGTTACGAATACGGCGATACATATCGGTAGTGCGCGCAAAACCTTCAGTCGATACCGCCATCTCGTAACGGTAGTCACTTGAGCCGACCCATAGGCGCACGATATCAATACCATATTTATTGGCAAGTTCTTGCGGTTCAAAGCCTTTGGTATTGCCTTTGGATTTTGATAATTTATAGCCCTTTGCATCTACGGTAAACCCGTGCGTCAACACTTGCTTATATGGTGGGCGACCATAAATCGCTTCACTCACCAAAAGTGAAGACTGAAACCAACCCCGATGTTGGTCAGAGCCTTCAAGATATAAATCCGCAGGATTGGCTAAGTCAGGACGATTGGCGAGCACGGCAAAATTGGTTGACCCTGAGTCAAACCACACGTCTAGCGTATCGGTCGATTTTTGATACTCTTTAGCATCATCCCCAATAAAGTCTTCAGCCGCGGCATCAAACCACGCTTCTACACCACCTTGCTCAATCACTTGCGCGACTTTTTCCATAAGCTCAGCCGTATTTGGGTGCAAATTGCCCGTGTCTTTGTGGATGAAAAAGGCAATCGGCACACCCCAAGTACGTTGGCGGCTGATACACCAATCTGGGCGACTATGCATCATCGATTCGATGCGATTTTGTCCCCAACTTGGCGTCCATACCACCTTTGGAATATCGGTCAATGCTTGCTCACGCAGACCTTGGCTTTCCATGTTGATAAACCATTGGGGCGTTGAACGGAAAATAATCGGCGTTTTGTGTCGCCAGCAATGCGGATAGCTATGAGTAATCACGTCATGCTTGAGCAAATGGCCACTGGCTTTGAGCGTTTCGATAATTTTTGGTTGCGCTTTATAAATATGCTCGCCGACAAAAACTTTGGCTTCAGGCAAATACACGCCATTACCTGCGACTGGGTTTTCGGTGGGTAAGTGAAATTTTTGACCGACCATATAGTCATCGACACCGTGCGCGGGCGCAGTGTGTACTAAACCCGTACCGCTATCCGCCGTCACGTGATCGCCTGTGATAATCGGCACTTGGCGCTCGGCAATCAGTGGGTGCTGCGCTTTAAGTGCGGTTAACGCATCGCCTTTCACGGTCGCCAACACACTGTATTCTTTGGCGTTAAACACACTCATTAAATGCGGAACTAAATTGTAAGCGACAATTAAATGGCTGATTTTTGCCTGTGGTTTTTCGCCTGCCATTTGATAAAACAAGCGCTCACCCAAACCGTTGTCAGCGGTTTTTTGATAAGTTGCGCCAATTTTTTCTAACGCTTTGGCAGAACGCTGATTATCGGGGGCAACATGAAACCAAATCGTTTCTCGCTGCGATTGGGCATGACTTAGCATAACCGATTTAATTTCGGCATTTGCCCCTGACCCCCAATACTCACGGATCAAAAAGGTGTAGCCAATCGCAATCGAATTTTCTTCAACATTATCATCATAAAAACGCGTTGTGCCGATAATGTCATTGGTTTTTTTATCGACAATCGCAAAGGCTTTTTGCTCAACGGCTTTTTTGAAATACGGCTCAAATACGGCAGGTTCGTGGCGTTTTTCCGGCAACATTTCCCAAATCAAAGGGTCAGATGCACTTGCCTGTAAAGCGGTTTTATCGTCTTTGGTTAAACGGCGAAGTAAATAATTAGGCGTGTCAAGCGTGGTAGGAATAGCAAATGCTTGTTTGTTAAACGTCACCTTTACCACGGAGTACTCTAGCTCAGCGCTTGCGGTAATCGCCTGATTGGCAGGCAACGTCCAAGGCGTGGTGGTCCAAATCACCGCCTGCAAAGCGCCATCAACCGCTTTAGTCGCCGCTAACGCCTCACGGTTGACGATATCAAAACCGACATAAATCGCATCGGATTTTTTATCTTCATATTCCACTTCTGCTTCTGCGAGCGCCGAACCACAATCCAAACACCAATTCACCGGCTTCATACCACGAGTGATATGACCGTTTTTGTAGATTTCTGCCAATGCACGGACGGTATCAGCTTCTTGCTTGAAGTTCATGGTCAGATAAGGATTTTCCCAGTCACCCAATACGCCCAAGCGTTTAAAGTCAACCATTTGCAGGTCAATTTGGCTTTTGGCATAGTCACGGCAAGCGCCGCGAAATTCGGTTGACGTCACGATGGCACCGTTTTTGCTTTTGTCTTTATGGGGTTGACCGACTTTACCGATAATGCCTTCTACTTTTTGCTCAATCGGCAATCCATGACAATCCCAACCCGGTACATACGGCGCATCATAACCGTCAAGCGTCTTGTATTTGACAATCATGTCTTTAAGCACTTTATTCACCACGTGACCCAAGTGAATCTGACCGTTGGCATAGGGTGGGCCATCATGCAATACATACTTTTCACGACCTTGACGAGCGCTACGAATTTGGGCATACACATCGTCGGCAAACCATTGTTCTAGCCATTTAGGTTCGCGTTTGGCAAGGTCGCCACGCATGGGAAATACGGTATCGGCAAGGTTTAGGGTGTCTTTATAGTCGATTGACTGATTGTCAGTGTTGTCGGTCATGTAACTCTCGGTATTCTATAAAAAGTGCAAAAGGTAAAAAATTGATAACAGGGTATTATATGTTAAAATTGGCGGATTGACAAAGCGTGGTTTGGCTTATCTCACCCTTGATTTTGGTAAGTTTGTCACAAAAAAAATCTCACTCACCAAAATAGCTATAAACGCTAAAAATAGTTGAAAACGCTAAAGATAGTTGCTGAAGGATAGCAATGCTCATCAGCCTAAGGGACTGATTTTGCAAAGGCTTGCTGCTCACGCCAGTCAAGTAAATCCACCACGTCTTGGGCAATGCCTTGTTTTAACGCGTCAAGGCTTGGATAATTAATTTCTCCATGTAAAAAATGCAAAAACGTCACTGTGAGTTCTCTGCCGTACAAATCCCCATCAAACTTTGGAAAATTGACTTCCAGTCGCCATTCTACCCCATACTTATTTTTTAGCGCAGGACGAGTACCCACATTGCAAGCGCCAAACAAACTGCCTTTGTTGAGCCCTTGCACGCCAGTTTGAGTATTTTCCCCCAGTGTTGATAAATCCGTGCCATCGGTAGCGGTCACCGATACCGCAAAAATCCCATGCAGGGCAGGCTTGATACGGTTTAGCGCAATATTGGCGGTGGGAAAATCAAGCGTGCGACCAATTTTATCGCCATGTTCCACCATGCCAGTAATCGCATAATCTCGCCCTAGCAGATGCTTTGCCGTTGCCAAGTCCCCGTGTTGCAAACAGTCTCGAATGCGGGTTGAGCTGACACGCTCATCTTGATGCGCATGGTCGGTCACGGTATGCAAAATTTGCACAGGCAAGCCAAACGCACGCAAAAACTCACTATCGCCAGTGCGGTCATGCCCAAAGCGAAAATCATCCCCCAATACCAGATGCTTTACGTTTAATTCGACCAACATTTTGGCAAAATCGTGTGCCGATAAATTCCGAAAGTCATTATCAAAATTTGCCACAATCAAGCTATCGATATTGTGTTCAGCAATCAATTGGGTTTTTTCTGCCAAATTGGTGAGCCTTGCAGGGGCGGTTTGCGGGCTAAAAAACTCACGCGGCTGTGGTTCAAAAATCATCACCATGCTGGCAAGTTGCTGAGATTTTGCCAAAGACTTGGCTTTATCTAGCATCGCTTGGTGACCCAAATGTACCCCATCAAAATTACCAATCGTCAGTACCGAATCAGGTAATAGGGTTGGATTTTTTAGCCAGTCAGATAAGTCAATCACGTTCATGAGCATCGCAAACTATCAATTTTATGAAATCGCTTATTATAAAGTAAAAATGTTGTTAACATACGCGCTAATAAGATTTTTCGGCAAATTTTAGCCGCATTTTTTGGTTCAATTTTGGAGTCGCTATGTCTGCAGCGTATCATAACCTTTGTATTCGCCTAGCTACGATTGATGATTTACCGCGCATTGTTGAAATTTATAATCAAAGTGTCGCAGGTAAGCAAGCCACGGCAGATTTACAGCCTGTGAGCGTGGCAGATAGGCAAGCGTGGTTTGACGCTCATACAGGCAATCGTCCGTTGGTGGTTGCTCAAACTAGCTCCGAAACTAGCTTATGTGAAATCGTCGGTTGGGGCAGTTTATCTGATTTATACGCGCGCCCTGCCTATCATATCAGTACTGAAATCAGTATCTATGTGGTAGAGGAAGCCAAGGGGCAAGGCGTGGGCAAGGCGTTGGTCAATTATTTAATCCAAGTTGCGCCGAGTTGTGGCGTGCAGCAAGTTGTTGCGCTGATTTTTGCCCATAATACACCGAGCCTTGCGATGTTTGAAAAGCTAGGATTTGAGACATGGGGCAAGTTTAAGCAAGTTTGTGATATGAAAGGCTTTATTGCTGATGTGGTGATTTTGGGTTATTCAACTTAAAGTTTTTAATTAACAAAAAAAATCCAGTATTAAATGTAATTGTAATAACAATATTAATCAAATAATGAAAACAATAGAGAAATATATAAATATTTGTTGACAAAAAATTAAGAAATCTGAATAATTATTTATAAAAGTTTACTAATTTTAGATTGTTTAGAGAAATAAATTGATAATTTGACAAACAAACTAACTAACTACGAAGGAGCGCTAATCATGTTTAAGAAAGCTTTATTACCCGTTGTTGTGGCTTCAATTTTTTTAGGCGGTTGTGGTGGTAGTGATAGTCCTTCTACTAGTACACCCCCTGTACAACCCGTCGTAAAAACTACTCTAACGGGTAAAGTGATTGATAAAGAGACGTTATTACCGATTGCCAATGCCGTAGTTAAAGTTAATGATAAGTCAGTCACCACCAATAGCGAAGGTGCTTATAGTTTGTCAGATTTGCCAGTTGGTAGCACGAATATCATTATTATAGCCAATGGCTACTTTACTCAAGCGATTAATCAAAATTTTCAGCCAACACCCAATAGTTTGGACTTTAATCTAGTAAAAGCGGATGCTTCAGTTGAGTCCAATACTACTCAAGAAATTAAAATCACTAATAATAATGCTATGTTAACCATTCCTGCTAACAGTCTAGTACGTAAAGATGGGCAAGCCATTGTGGGTAAAGCCAATGTTCAAATTGCTGTGATTGAATCTGCGCAAGAGCCTGAGAATATGCCAGGTGGCTATCAAATTGTCGGTGGCGGCTGGATGGATAGTTATGGCGCCATACTGATGACGGTTCGTGATGATAGTGGCGCGGAGCTTGCACTATCGAATGGTAAAACTGCAACCGTTAATATCCAAGTATCAAGCCGTAATAAAGATTTGCCGAATACCATTCCATTATTCTATTATGATTTGGCACAAAATGGTTGGGTACAGTCGGGTACTGCGACTTTAGTGAGGTTAAGCAATGGTGAGTTTGTCTATCAAGGAACGATTAATCGAATCGCACCTTGGAATGCTGACCAAGTGATGCAAACGATTACACTAAATGGATGCGTGAAAGATACTGAGGGCAATGAAATTGCCAATGCGATTGTTTCTGGGGATGGTATTGACTATTCTTCAATTACTAAAGTATCGACTGATGTACAGGGTAAATTTAGTTTACCAGTTAAAACGTCTAGTAATACCAAACCCATAAAATATAGTATTATAGCTATATGAAAGAATCAAACCCAA
>NZ_DALZOJ010000019.1:0-34221 GCF_032004885.1 Moraxella sp. CTOTU47579 | reverse complement strand
CTACAGTTTGTGGCTGTAGTCGCTGCCAGTGAGTGCGTATTATACGCTTTTCTTTCCCCCTGTCAATACCACTACGAAAAGTTTTTTCATTTATTTTGCAGTTGTTGATAACTCCCTTTATTTTGTGGGTATTTACTGCCATTTGATATATAATTGAATATATTGTTTAAGCAATTTTTCGTTAGGCGATGTTCGGTGGTTTTGCGGTTGTCGTCTTTCATTTTTTTATATTCATGTCAGAAAATATGTGAGGGCAAACAATGTCTGTACAACCTCCTTCCCCTGCTGGTAATGATTTTAGACTACCTGTCCACCAAGTAGATGCCACTAAAAAACGCGTACACCCCCGTTTTGTGACGGGTTTTTATCAAAACATCCGCGTTGTAAGTATGTATTTTTTATTGTTGTTGTTTTTGGTGTTGCCATGGATTCGCTATGGCGGACACCAAGCAATATGGTTTGATTTCTCGGGTTCTAAGATTGTGCTATTTGGGCTAACTTTTTTACCCCAAGACGTTTTTATTTTTGCGTTTTTCTTTATGGTTGCTGCCTTTTTATTGTTTATGGTGACCGTTTATGCCGGTCGTGTGTGGTGTGGCTATGCCTGCCCACAGACGATTTGGACGCATATGTACCAATACACTGAGAAGCTTATCATCGGTGATCGTAATAAGCAGTTTAAATTAGATAAAGCGCCTTGGAATGGCGAAAAAATCATGAAACGCGGCTTGGTGTATCTGATTTGGTTTATCATGGCGTTGGTGACTGCATTGACGTTTAGTAGTTATGCCGTTGGGACTGATTATCTTTATCATAGTTGGCAATGGTTTGGCGGTATTCCTGTACCAGATTGGACGCCATTAACTTGGGTTTCGGTACTTATTTTTACCTTTGCGACATTTGCCAATGCAGGCTATATGCGTGAGCACTTTTGTACCCATATTTGTCCCTATGGCCGCTTCCAAAGTGTGATGTTCGATAAAGATACGTTAATTGTAACCTATGACTATAAACGTGGTGAGCCACGTGGCGCGCGTAAAAGAGGCGGTGAAGATGAGAATTTAGGTGACTGTATCAACTGTCTGATGTGTGTGCAAGTGTGTCCGACGGGTATCGATATTCGTGATGGTTTGCAAGTTGAATGTATTCAGTGCGCGGCCTGTGTCGATGCGTGTAATTACATCATGGATAAAGTCAATAAACCACGCGGTTTGATACGGTATAGTACCGAACGCCAATTGGTAGAGAATGAGCCAAGTAAAATTTTGCGTCCACGGTTTTTTGCTTATTTGGCGGTGATTGCGTTGTTGATTGGGACGGGGGTTTATTTTTTAACCAGCCGTGTACCACTGCAGATTGATATTCGCCGTGACCGTAACCAGTTGTCGTCAATCAATGCGCAAGGTTTGGTAGAAAATAACTACATCATCAAAATTACCAATAAAACCCAGCAAAACCATGATTATGCGGTGACGTTGACACCACAACCCGGCTTAAAACTTGATAGTCGCTTTAAAACCATTCCATTAGAAGCAGGCGAAAGTTATGACTTCCCTGTCAGTGTGCTGGGCGATCCAAAAGTGATTACCCAAAGCAATATCCCTATCCAAATGCAAGTGGTGAGCGTGGATGATGGCGGCAAATATAAAGCGGTAAAAGATAACGTATTTACCACAGATAAATAAATTTAATTGCCTAAAGAAGCTGATTTTGATAATCGGCTTTTTTTGTGCCAAATTATTGGCGCACGTTATTGGGGCATGGGTTTTTCTGCTATACTAGCTTTTTGATTGTTATCTGCTGAGTGGTCTATGGCAACACCAACAAATTCTCCTGCTTCATCAACTTCTAATCAGTCGATATCCAAACTTTGGTATAAAAATTATATGGTTTGGATTTTTGTTATTGGTTTGCCGCTATTTGTGGTAGTCGCCTGTATCTGGTTCGTGTTTTACTCGGTGAGAATCCAAGACTCCACCGTGCGTGATGACTGGTACATGGATGGTAAGACCTTATATGCGGATGTGTCCAAAGACAAACTGGCGCATGATTTGGGGCTAACCGGTCAAATGCTGATTAGTCATCAGGCAGTCAATTTTAAACTTGAGGCGCCCGCTAGTGACAAGTTTAAAGCACCTGAGCAATTGGCAGTGGAGATTTCCCATGCCACCCAAAAGCAAAAAGACCGTGACATTATTGTCAAACGGTTAAGTGATGGCAGTTATGCGGGCAATGTGCAGCTAGATCCGTCTAAAGGCAAATACTATATTGTGGTGCATGACCCAGCCAATAGCTGGCGGCTGCGTGCGATTGAGGAATTGCCGATGGCGAAGTCGATTGCCTTTAAGCCACTAACTGCGTTTGATAAAAAATCTTAGTTTCAGTCAACTAATTAGAGGTACTGGGTTACAGGTACTAGGTTACAGCTACTTGGCTTCCTTGTACCTTTCATAAATATCCTCATCAGTAAAATGCTAAAAAATCTTGCTGGATATTTAGAAGCCCCTGCTTGTTAGTTAAAAAAATGGTAACTGAGGGTAAATTTTTAACAACTCTCCCAAATCCCCACTTGTCCTTCGTGCAATTTTGGCACACCGCCAAGCACGCGCCACGGCATGGTCGTGCCATGAAAATCACTACCGATAGACACCTTTAATTCATGCTCTTTAATCACTCTATCGACCATATGGCGGGTTGAAGTCGGCTCATTGCTGGCGGGCAATTCCACCGCATCGCCACCGCTACTGGCAAAATCTGCAATCAGTTTACGCACTTTGTTGGCGGTTAAATTATAACGGGTCGCATGAGCCAAAGACGCTTTGCCACCACACTCATGAATCAAATTGATGCAATCTTTAAGCGATAAGCCATCGAGTGCCACATAGCAAGGTTTATGGTCAGCCAAATAGCCGGTAAAGGCTTTTTGCACATCACTCACCAAGCCTTGATCCGCCATCACTTTGGCAATGTGGGTACGACCGACCGCTTGCGGATTACCTTTGGCTTGCACTAACACCGCCTGCCAAATCTCATCCATTGGGCGTTTAAAGGTACTTGCCACACGCTCGCACATCGCATAGCCGCGCGTTTCTCGATTGGCTTGGATGGCAGCGAGTTTGCTATGCATTGTTTCGATATCACCAAAGCCGTACCCCAATACATGAATCACTTTTTCATTTTGGGCAGGTTTTTTGGAGTAGCCGCCCATGACACGATGACGACAGCTGATTTCGACACCATGAATCAGCGTCATACCAAGACTTTCAGCGGTTTGGCGCGCCTCAAGGATACCAAGTACCGTATCATGGTCGCTTAAGGATAATACTTTCACCCCTTTATCATGCGCTTTTTGCACCACTTCGCTTGGGCTAAAAGTGCCATCTGAGCGGGTACTGTGGCAGTGCATATCAATCGGAAGTTGGGTATAAATAGGACTGCTAGACAAGATATCGAGATTTAAAGAATTCACAAATACGCCTTAATTACAAAAGCTGGTTGCCAACAATAGGACAAAAAGGGGTTAAGACAAAGAGGGGTTAACTCTGCGCTGGCTCGCTCACAAGGGCACGTGATTAATGAAGCAAGGAAAATCGCAAAGTTACTTTTCGATTTTAGCATATCCGTGTAAACTAGCGGCTAAGATTTTTGTTAGAGATGACTATGAGCGGTTTATTGGATTTGCTACCTTTACTGGCATTTTTTTACTTTTCCAAACAGCAAGGGGTATTGGCAGGTGCGGCGGCGTTATTGATTACCACACTGGTGGTATATGTCGTGCATTTTGCCCGGCAAAAAGGCAAGCTCAATAAACAGCAGTGGGTCACGCTGATTTTAACCGTGGGATTTTGTGGGTTAAGCTTAATTTTCCATGACGAAGCATTTTTAAAATGGAAATCAACCGTCATCAATAGCGTATTTGCGGTTGCCCTCATTATCAGTGTTGCGATAGGTAAACCGCTATTAGAACTGGCAATGAAAAATGTGTTTCGATTGACCCAATCGGGCTGGAATAGACTCACCCTTGCTTGGGCAGGGTATTTCTTGCTGATGGCAGGTTTGCAATATTATTTTGCGTTTTTTACCAACAACGATACCTGGATTAATTTTAAAAGCTGGGGATGGATACCGGTGATGCTCGTGTTTTTAATCGGGCAATTTGTGTTCTTAAAAAACCATCTAAATCCAGATATACAGCAACAAATCAATGATAAAGGAAAAAACTAAAGGAGAATATGGATGGCACTTTATATTATTATTGGTCATGACGTCCCTGATAGCCTTGAGCTACGCAAACAATTCCGTTCTGCTCATCTTGAGCGTCTTACGCAGTTAGATGAGCAGCGCCGTCTCATCATCGCAGGCCCTACGCCAATTGCGCATGGAGAGCCTGAAATGAGTGGCAGTGTATTGGTCGTGGATTTTGACAGCGATGAAGCAGTGCAAGCTTGGGCAAGTGAAGAGCCTTACTTATTAAATGGTGTGTATAGTCATGTGGATATCAAACCCTTTATCCAAGTTTTTCCTAAATCAGTGAGTTAATGTTGGGTTTAACAGTTGTTTGTAGTACAAAATTGGTAAAGTCTGGGTGGTGATAGGTGGTAAGCATGAAAAAATTAGTGGGCACGTTGGCAAGCGGCGCAGTGTTATTGACGGTATTACAGGTGACAAGCCTGACCCATGCAGCACCGCAAGTTGTCGTCACTGACCCAAAAACAGGACAACCACTCGCCAAACAGCCAGAGATTGCCTCAAGCGTTGCCAGTAGCACCTCACCCATGCAAAACCCCAAACAACCTACCCTTGCCCAGCTCAACCAGCCCACTGACAGCCAGTTGTCTAAAGCCAACCAACAACTATTGGCAAAAAATGCTGAATTACAAAACCAAGTCGATAGTTTAAATACGCAGGTCAAAGTACTTATCAATGAGCGCAGTGGACAAATTTTTATCTACGGGGCGGTCACTGCACTGCTCAGTGGGATACTTGGTATCGCACTGGGCTGGATGGTCGCGGGACGTAAAGGTCGTTGGTAATCGACTTTATAAGACTGACATTGACTTGCTATGATGCCAAATAACCAAACCGACTTGCCAAAAAAGCCCACCGTCGCCATCATTGGCGCGGGTCCTGCTGGCTTGATGGTGGCAGATTATCTGCGCCAGTTTGATGTTACAATCCACGTATTTGAACAAAAACCTTCCCCTGCCCGCAAACTGTTGATGGCCGGTAAATCTGGACTCAATATCTCGCACGCTGAGCCCGTTGATACCTTTGTCACACGCTATCAGCCCAACGACTGGCTAACGCCGCATATTGAAGATTTTAATGCGGCGCATATCCGTGATTTTATGACCCGCTTGGGGATTGAATCTTTTGTTGGCTCGACAGGTCGCATCTTTCCTACCATGATGAAAGCCTCGCCACTGCTGCGGGCGTGGTTGCAAGCGCTGCAGCAGGATGGTGTAACGTTTTTTTATCGGCATAGCTGTGACAACATTGAGGGCAAGCAAGCGACTTTTTCGGTAGTGCATGAAAGCGGTAACCTGACTGTTAGCAAAAGCTTTGATGCGATTGTGTTGGCAACGGGCGCGATGTCATGGTCGCGGCTCGGTAGTGATGGCAAATGGCAGGCATGGCTCAGCGATACAGAATTGACGCCGTTCTATGCCAGCAATGTCGGTATCTGTCGCCCACTGTCACAGCCTTGGTCAGCGCATTTGCACCGCGATTTTGGCAAAGCGTTAAAACGCGTGAAAGCTCAGGTGACGTTGCCCGATGGCAAAATTGAGCAGGGTTTTGGTGATATTATTCTCACCCATTATGGTATGGAAAGCGGGCTGATATATCGGCTCAATCGTGCCATGCGCGAGCAATTAAATCATACGGGCAAGGTATCACTACAACTTGATTTGCTGCCTGATGTGTCTGACGAAAAATTATTGAGTAGTTTAAAAAACCCCAAAAAACAATCGCTAGCTAACCTTTGGCGAAAGGCGGGACTTGATCCGGTCAAAATCGCCTTACTCAGAGAAATCGTCGCAAAAACGCACTGGCATGATGCCGATAAAATGACAAAGGCAATCAAGCAGTTAACGGTAGAATTCGATAGTTTTCGACCGATTGAAGAAGCAATTAGCTGTGGCGGCGGGGTAAAACGTACAGCATTAACCGAGGATTTTGCGCTAAAATCCAATCCTTATGTGTTTTGCTGTGGCGAAATGCTTGATTGGGATGCGCCAACGGGTGGCTATCTGCTGACGGCTTGTTTTGCCACAGGTCGAGCCGCCGGACAAGGCGTGGCGCAGTTTTTAGCGTTATCCAAAAAATTGACGCAATGCACTTGACGCAATGCATTGGACGCAATGCACTTGACATAAGGCACTTGACATAAGGCACTTATCGGCTGTGCAGATAGCGACTGTAAAAGTAGGCAAGCAGCAGCACGAGCGCACAAATCG
This sequence comes from Moraxella sp. CTOTU47579, assembly GCF_032004885.1. Classification (NCBI taxonomy): domain Bacteria; kingdom Pseudomonadati; phylum Pseudomonadota; class Gammaproteobacteria; order Moraxellales; family Moraxellaceae; genus Moraxella; species Moraxella sp. CTOTU47579. The sequence continues at coordinate 27,763 of NZ_DALZOJ010000019.1, read as the reverse complement.
GTAAGCAGACAGGCAAAAACAGCGGATTTTGCATACCGCCGAACACTACCATCAATGAGCCCAATGCCGCCAAAATTGGCGATATCACACCCAATAACATACTTTTGATATGACCTTGTTGCCATAATCGAAACACCGCAAAGTAAAATACCAAATACAGCAAGTAACTTACCACAATCGCGATTTCTGAGATATCCATATCGCCAAGCAGCTGACTTTTCATCACCACATAATGCACAGCCGCCCAAAACATAGATAAGGCAAAACCTAGCAGCGCTGAAGCAACCGATAGCTGATAGTTGGGCGAGACGTGACGCAATTGCGCGCTAAACGGAATCAATGATTTGAGCGCTAAAGAATGGGGCAGACGAATCAGCCCTAATACCAAGCCATTCACCGTACCCATCACCGAAATCACCACAAATACCAAAAAGGCCTTGGCAGCGGTTTCGCCAAATAATTGGGTTGCCACCACATACACGCTTTCATCACCCAATGCCATCACTTGCTCGGCGCCTAGATACGAGGTGAGTCCAACAAAGTACAGCAAATAGCCCAATAAAATCAACATAGGCGCGACGACTAAGGCAATGGGTAAATTACGTTTGGCATGTTTGATTTCCCCTGAAATACTGGTAGAGACCACCCAGCCATCAAACGAAAACGCAATCGGACCGATGGCGCCGAGCCATGCCAAAGACTGGGTCGCTTGACGCGCAGATTCACTTGGATGAGTTAACGCAGCCACAGGGTCACCATATACAAACGCCATCACCCCTAGCACAAATAACGGAATTAATTTAACGACAGTGGCAAAGACTTGGAAACGCCCTGCAAACACTGCTGCCATCACATTAAACAGATAACAAATGACAAACCATGTCAGACCGATGCCCATTTGTAATTCAAGCGATGCCTCTTTCACCCCAAATAACAGGGCGGTGTAAATACCTACTACCCACGTCACCACCACGCCAAGCGTCGGGTAATACAAAAACAATTGAAACCAGCCAATCATGGTAGAAAAATGTGGACTGACAAATTCATCGGCATAGCCAATCAAGCCGCCGTGGGCATCGGTACGTTTTGCCAGCTCAGCAATCGATAGCGAACCAAAAATAATCGCCACCGCTGCCAATACAAAAACCACCACGCCCAATGCCACATTGCCATTGGTATATTTTAAAACATTGTCTGCCTTAAAAAATATCCCTGAGCCAATCACAATCCCCACAATCATTGCCAATGCGGTGATTAGGTTATAACGCCCGTTACTTGATTGATTCATGTTGTTACCACACCCAAAAAAAGCTGCATGCCATGTTGCAACGATAAAAAATCAGTTATGCTATACCCCCTAATCGCTGTTTTCAAGTCTTGTATTAGTAATATTTTACTTAGCACTAACTTTTAGTTATTTATTATGGATCACTGATGCCACAATCTAGCCAACCTCCTGTCTCAAGCACTACCCCAGCATCAACCATTCAAACCGCCAAACTGCACTGGCAGTTAGACGATAACGGCGTGACTGTCCCCCTCTCTAGCGAATTTGATGATGTTTATTTTTCCAAAACGGATGGCTTGGCAGAATCTCGCTATGTTTTTATTGATGGCAACGACTTAGCCACTCGCCTCGCTAATTTGCGGAACTTTGAACGATTTGTCATCGGTGAAATTGGTTTTGGTACAGGGCTTAATATCTTGGCTATTTGGCAACTGTGGCAACAAATCAGACCTGACAATCACAGCCATTTACATATCATTACCACCGAAAAATTCCCCTTAAGCAAAACTGACCTTGAACAAGCGCTGAGCGTCTGGACAGCGCTTGCTGGGTTATCACAACAGCTCATTGACAACTATCCACCGCCACTGGCTGGCTGCCATCGTTTGAACTGGTTTGATGAACGATTGACGATTGATTTATGGCTTGGCGATGCGACGAGTAGTTTGTCGCAAGTGACTGGGCAAGGTAAAGTCGATGCGTGGCTGCTTGATGGGTTTGCGCCGAGCTGTAACCAAGAGCTTTGGTCAAAGGATTTATTGGCTCAAATCGCAAGATTATCCAAACCTCACACGACTTTGGCGACATTTAGCGTGGCAAGCGCAGTCAAACAGGGGCTAAAACATCACGGTTTTACTTTAGCCAAACGTAAAGGCTTTGGCAAAAAGCGAGAAATGCTCACCGCAAGCTTTCAACCTAAGTTAACATCCGCCAGTTTTTGCGAGCTTTATTTTCGCTATAACAAGAAAATTAAACCATTTTTTGTCACCCTACCCTTTACTGACACGTTTGAATCCCGACGTCGTCAGCGTCGAAAAGCCAATAACGTTAAAGGCTTTAAACTACCCAATTTTTCTGCTATTACAAAACCGCTGTCTGTGGCGGTGATTGGCGCGGGTGTGGCGGGGTTAAGCAGTGCGTATGCCTTAGCCGCCCGTGGACACAAGGTCACCATTTTTGATAAAGCGCAACCATTGGCAGGGGCATCGGGCAACATCCGCGGTTTTCTTGCGCCAAAACTTACCAGCCTAAAACGCCTTGAAACCAATCTACATGCGATTGGTTATTTGGCAAGCTGTCGATTTTACCCTTATTTGACCGCACAGACCGGTATTAACATCCTACAGACCACCGGCTGTTTGGATTTACTCTCACACAATCGCTTACATCTTGATGAAGTCAAAGATTTTCCCATTGAATTTGCCCGTTTATTGACCGCCGAACAAGCCAAAGCAAAGGTCGGTTATGAGATTGGGCAAGCAATATTTTTGCCCAATGCCGGATTAATCACTACCGCAAACTTTGCCAACGCTGTTTTATGCCACCCCAATATCAGCTTTCAAACCGAGGAATTAACCTATTTTCAGCAAGATTGCGACCAAATGCTATTAACATTCACTGAGCGTCAGCAGTTTTTTGATCATGTGATTTTGTGCATGGCATTAGACACCTGCGATTTTCTACCCACCGTCAAACGCTTTAATCACAGCCGTGGGCAAGTGACGTGGTTTGCTGTCGATGCGCATGATAAAGCACAGTTGCCAAAAATGCCGCTAAAGTATGGCAGTTATTACGCCAGTTTTAATGAAAACAGTAAGCTTCATGTCATGCTTGGGGCAAGTTTTGTTAGGGATACCTTGGATACCACGCCAGCAGTTGCTGACCATCAGATGAATGTGGCTGATTTGGCGTGTGCAGTGCCCGATTTGGTCAACAACACCGATATATTTACCGTCGAAAAAAACATACCCCATTGGCAGGGTCGCGCCAGTATCCGCAGCCAAACCGTGGATTATCTACCCCTAGTTGGGCAGGTGTGGCAAGCGGGTTATGAAAGCAAAAGCCGAGTCTGGATCTTTTCGGCATTGGGGTCAAAGGGCTATGCTTATGCGCCGATTTGTAGTGAGCTATTGGTCGGTTTACTGTGTGGGGAAATATTGCCGTTAGCTAACAACATGGTCAACAGTTTAAGCCCCAATCGCAAGGTCATTCGACGCTAAGTTATTTTCTCAGCAGTTTTTGATAAATCAAACTGCGTAAACTATTTGGCAATAATCGCACCGGTAAGCGAATGGCGAGATTTTTAAGCAATTGCGCAATAGGCAAAAACCCTTGTTGATAAAAGCTTTGCTGAATAGCCCACTCGTAACGGGCATACGCCAAGCCCCCGCGCCGTTCATACATCGCATCCCCTGCCCGTGCATACACCAGCACCTCGGACAAATTGGCAAACTGATAGTCAGCGACCAACAACCGCACCCACAAATCATAGTCTTCAAACAGCGGCGCATGCCGATAGCTACCGACCGCTTGTACCGCTGATTTTTTGAAGGCAACCGTCATGTGGTTGATAGGATTGCGCGACTTGGCTGCGGCAAAAATTGCCTCGTGTGAGGTTGGCACCGTGCGAGATTTTTTCCCCTGTGATAGCTGCTTTTCAAATTCAATGATTTGCCCGCCCAACACGTCAATTTCGGGATGATTTTGGATAAAGTTGATTTGCTGCTCAAAGCGGTTAGCCACACAGATATCATCCGTATCCATACGCATGACCCAGTCATGTTGACAAGCGTTTAGACCTGCATTCAAGGCTTGTCCAAGCCCGACATTTTTTGTTAAAGCGATAATCGTTAACGGTAGTTGCGGCTTAAACTCTTGTACCACTTTTTGCAATGCCACATTGATGGGACCATCAAAAACCAACACAATCTCATCGGCTTGGCGTGTTTGATTGACCAAGCTGGCTAGACATTCGGCTAGAAATTCGGGGTTTTCTTTGTCGTATAGGGACATCAATACAGAAAATTTCATGTTAATTCATCCAGCCAAGTCAATGCCACATCCTTTTTTACTTTACGCGCAAACCAATAGCCGTCAAATTTCGCCCGCTCAAGCTTTAATAAATCCAAATAAATCGGGCTATTGCCATTATTCACATTTTTGTCAAAAATAATCAGTCGGCGGTTATCATTGCTTAGGCGAATTTGATTGGTTAATTTTTCAGTAATTAGGGTTTGAAAAAAATGCTCATCGGGCACCAGTTTGTGACGGAAAAAATCACTGTATTCATCGGTAAAAGGCACAATTTTTTCCCAGTCTGCACGCGTCACTGAAAACCATTGTGAGCCAAAATAAATGGGTGAGTGATAGGGTTTTACTTTTGCCACGCCTTGTTGCAGTTTGGTGATGATTTTACCCGTCAATTGCCGTTGCCAGTTGCTGTCGGCATGGGGACTGTCCATAATAAAGCGATAGGCATACTGTGGGGCTATCTCGCAGGTCATCATCGCCTGAAAACCAAACTGATGTTGCCACTGTTTTTCTATCACTTCAAATGGTTGTAACACCACATCTTCACCGCTTAACAGATGAAAATAAGCATTGTCCTCATGGGCAAACGCTGTTTCAAACAATTTTAACGTCGCTTCAATTTGGCTAAAACCGCCCCAACGTACCGATACCCTATATTTGAGCAAAAATACATTGGCTAGCTGTGCAGTCTCAGCGTCAGGAAAATAATCGGATTTTGCATCTATATGCACATAGAAATTGACATTGGGCTGAATTTTCGCCAGCTTAATAAAATAACTGATATCTTGATGGGCTTGGATAAGTAAGGCGTGTTTTTTCATATGATTACCCTTTGAACCCATTTAGATTATCTGCGTCATCTAAATTAATGAGGGTAAAACCACGACTGGCAAGAAACTGATACGCATCAGGGAATTTATCCCACAGCGCTTGGGTATATACCATAAATACTTGGGTGCGGGGAAATTCTTTGAGCGAAAACACGGCAGTGCTGATAAAGGTATAAATTTCAAAGCGCTGCTGGGGGGTTTGTTGCAATGCCTCGCTTAGATAATCTTCAATGATTTTATCGCTATCAATCACCGGCAAAAGATGGCTAAAATCCAAGTTTTCTCGCGGGTGCGGACAAAATGCGTCAATGGCAAACTCGCTTACCATCTTTGTCACGATATCCCGATACGCCGTTTCGCCGATAAAGTTATCAAGAGCTTGCCCCAATAACAGCCGTTTTACCGGCAAATTCTCATTAGGCTGATTGTCTACTTTATCAAACAAATAAACGGGATGGGTAGCGTCTATGATATTTTTTTCCTGAGGAAAAATGGTGAAATGTTTTTTGGAGATCGCCAAAATACTAGGGATACTGGGATAAGTAATGCCCACGACGCGTTTAAACAGTTGTAGTGGCAAGGATTTTGGTAACGGTTGAAAATAGCTAGAATTGGGGAAAATATTAGCGGTGCCGTCATCAAAGGTATACAGCTGTTGGAATTTTACTTTAGAAATAACATATTGCAAAAATAACACGTCAATACTGGCAAGATAGACGTTTTCGATAGGTTTTTGCCAAACATCAAGCGTGTTAAGCGTGGTCTTGATGTGGTTTAGGGTGGCAAAACGTTCGCCCCAGGTTTTATTGTTCAGTTCGATAAAGGCGGATTTTTCGCAGACCTGCTCAAGTTGTTCAAAATAATAGCGATGTTTGGGCTCGCTTTTTGAATGGACGCCATACGGCAAATAAAGCCCAATAAAAGGGGTACTGTGCTTCTTAATAATTTGCTTGGCAATCAACACTTGCAAGGGGGTGATACAAAGAATAAGATTCATGGCGTTTTTTTGACCTTTTCCACCTGCAGCGTATAATAATATAACAGCGGCAAAATCACCACGCCACTAATAATAGTCGCATATGGCACCACCGCCAGTGATACGCCACTTAACACCCACAAGGCAAGCAAATACACCACCGTTGAGATGACGGAACACAGCGAAATTTGCGCGCTTTTGGCATGATAAAACAAAAAATTCACCAATAATAAATACGGAATTATCAGCGAAAACGCCAGTACAAACATCACTACATAATACTGGCTTTGGGCAAAATCTGCCCCCAATAACCACGCCATCAATGACGACGGCATCGCCCAAGCCATGGCAGTCAACATAACAGGCACTATTAAACTCAGCCAAAACAGTCGATGCAATTGCATCACTGTCATGCGCTGTGATTTTAGCCGTTCATATAAGTGAGGCACCAGCGCAGAATTGACCGCCATAATCACAATGGTCAAGCTACTGGCGACTTGCACCCCTGCCGAGTATACGCCTAGCTCATGACTGCTAAACCGCTCGTGAATCAACACTCGGTCAAGTTGCCCTTTGATGGTATAGCTTAACCCATGTAACAGCAGCGGCAAGCCTAGCGTTAAAATATAACCAAGTCCCAGTTTGAGCCGTTTTGGGGTAAAGCGAAACTTGATAGCAAATTGGTATTTTGCCCACGCCAATGCTGCGACAAAAGTAACCCCATGCGCCAAGATAATTGCAATAAGACGCTGGGCAACTTTATCGGTGGTATCGCCAGCAAAAAACTGAAAAATCAGCACCGTCCATAGTAAATTGCCCAAGGCTAAGCCCAGTTGGATGGTCAGATAGCTAAACGGGCGTTTTTGGCATTGCCGTAGTGCCAGTTGATTTTGCACCAAGGTTTGCAAAAAGGCGGTAAAAAAGCAGTAAAATAACAATTCGCTATGTAACAGCCAACTAATCGCTGTGCCAATCAGCAGTACGCCCACGCTATATAGCCCGCCCGCCAATAAAATATTGCCCAGCCCATGCCTGCCATACACATAAAAATAACGGGTCAAAGCACCATTTTGCGACAGACTCATGGCGATTACAATAAATGCCGTGAGCGATAAATAATAGGACAAATCACCAAAGCCCGTTGTGCCTAAGACCCGTGTCAAATAGGGCAATAGTAAAAACGGCACGGCTTTGGCCGTCATCTCGCCCACCACATAAATCAGGCTGTCCTTGAGCAAAGCAGATTGTGTTAAACGTTTAATTTTATTTAACATTACCTTTCAAGGACATCCCACGAGGTGACGGTATTAGCTTGGATATCCGTTATCACTTTTTTGCCCATCAACTCATCATAAAACTTCGGGGCAAGCCCAAAGCCAGGGCGAACGCTACGGATGCAGCTTTCATCAATCACATCCCCTGCCGTCATGTCTTTGACAAAATACAGTGAACGGCGAAATTGCACATTGCCGATTTCGCTTGATTTTCGCCCATAATCGACTTGTCCCAGCGCTTGCCAAGCGGTTTTGCTGTCACGGCAGAGCGCGGTGAGTTCGTCTTTTTCCAGTGAAAAACTGTCATCCGCCCCGCCGCCATTGCGGTCTAGGGTGACGTGTTTTTCGATGATACACGCCCCCAATGCCACGCTTGTGACGGCGGTAGTGTTGTCAAGCGTATGGTCGGATAAGCCAATCGGCACGCCAAAACGGCGCTGCATATCGACAATGGTACGCAGGTTATAGTCCTGTGCGGGGGCAGGGTAACCACTCACGCAGTGCAATAACGCAAGCTGTTTGCAGCCGCCATCACGAGCGGCGACAACCGCCTCGGCAATTTCGGTTTGGTCCGCCATCCCTGTAGAGATAATCATCGGTTTACCGGTACTTGCTACATATTTGATAAGCGGTAAATCAATGGCTTCAAACGAGGCGATTTTGTACGCTGGGGCGTTCAAATCCTCGAGCAAATCCACCGCAGTCAAGTCAAACGGTGAGCTAAACATGGTGATACCGACTTTGTGAGCGTACTCAAACAATGGTTTATGCCACTCCCACGGCGTGTAAGCTTCTTGGTACAAGTCATACAAGGTACGCCCGTCCCACAATCCCCCATGAATTTGAAAGTCAGCGGCGCTGCTATTGAGGGTGATGGTATCTGCGGTGTAGGTTTGCATTTTGACCGCATCAGCACCGCACGCCTTTGCCATGTCAATGATACGGTAAGCGTTATTGATGTCGCCGTTGTGGTTGGCGGACATTTCAGCAATGATATATGGCGCATGGTCAATGCCGATTGGGCGATTGTTAATGCTGAAATTTTGATTCATATTTTGATTCATGTTTTGATTCATAGACACCCCACTCAGACCCACCCCTAAAATAAAAAATCTTGCGATTTTAATTCAAACTCAACCACATCATACACTTTGTCACCCACACCAAAATGCTGTTGTAACACGCCTGTTTCGCTAAATCCCAATTTACGATGTAACGCCAATGACGCGGTATTATATGCCAGCACTTGCGCGGTGATTTTGCCAATGCCTGTGGTGTTGAAAATCCGTGCAATCGCCAAAACTCCCAACGCAAAGCCAAGCCCCTGCCCTTTTGCGCTATTAGGGGATAAATAAAACCCCCAACTGGCAGTTTTTTCATTCGCGCTTAAAGAATTAGGATTTGACGCATTAGGGTTTGGCGCATGGGTGTTTGCCAACTGCAGCGTCTGGTATTTATCCACCGTCATTTGGGTAACATTGACTAGCCCCATCGGCTCGCCGCCTTTACTCCCATCCGTTTCAAAAATCAGCAAATGCACATTGGCATGGTCAAGCTGTTTGCGATACCATTTGTCGTGGTCAGCAAGGGCAATTTCATCTTGCCCAAACATCCACTGGCGTACGTCGATGTGATTACGCCATTGCCAAATCATCTGGCTATCGGCTTGGGTCGCTTGTCTCACTTGACAATGTTGAAATTTTTGCGAAAATTCAATCCAGTGCGCAACCCGTTTTGCCCCTTGCCCATCGACCAGTTTGGCAGGTTGGTGGCTGAATTTTTTATAATTATCGGTTAATTCGCTCAACAAGCGGGGCAGTTGCTCATCCAATGTAGCCATGTCAGTCACCACTTTGACCACGTTTTTATCTGCCAACGCTTTGGCAATCACCTGTTGGTTATCGGCAAGCACGATCAGCACCATCGGCAAGCCCAAACAACAGCGCTCCCAAGTCGTGCTGCCTGCAGCCCCAATCGCAAGGTCAGCATTTGCCATCAATTGCGCCATATTAGTCACATTGACAAGAACCGCACACGCAAAACTTGCATGTTTGGCAAACCTTTGCACACTTTCGATATGCGGTGCGGTTTTGCCCATGACGACAGTCACGTTAAACGCTTGCGCAGATTGTTGCACAAAGGTATTGAGACTTTGCAAAATCTTGAGTGTGACATTATCGTTATCGACACCGCCAAGATTGACCAATATATTGTTGGGCGGCTGTACGCTTTTACGTCTGTTTAGGCTCATCGCTCGCCAGCTGGCAAACTCATCACGTAATAGTGTATAACGCGTGCCTAGTAGTCGCTGGCAATGACTTGGCACAAGCGATTGATAATCTTCGTTTTTTCGCCCAAAATTTTGGTCGAGCAAAATCTCACAGTCGTGCGTTCGGTCGGCTAAATCGTCAATGGCTAAAATTTTAAGGTTTGGCAACAGTCGTTTAGCTTGTTGCTCCCATTTTTCGCCAATCGCATAATGGTCGATAATCAGCCAATCTGGCTTTAACGCTTGCAAGATGGGTTTACACTCAGCAAAATCATCGCTTTCACTGGCGCCTAGCCACTCGCTATGGGCATGCTGTTTGATAAAATCTGCAGTCTCGCCTTTGGCTAACAGCTGCACCGCAAAACCTTTTTGCCCAATCAAATCCGCCAAATGCCCGTCATGCTTCCGACAAATAAACGTGATGTCATGCCCTTGCTGTTTTAATCGGTCAGCGAGCGTGAGACAACGCATGATATGACCGCTACCCATCGTTAAACTTGCGTCTGCTCGGACCACGATCTTCATGCTAGCGCCAATTGCGCTTGGTATAGACGCTCAGCAAATCGCCAATCATTTTCATCATCAATATCAACAACGCTGTATTTTGGCAACACATAGCCTAGGGCATGATTATGGATTTTATCCTCGCTGAGCCATGCTTCACGACTGCCCCAATAAAATTGCCCTGCGTCAAAATAAGCCTGCGTCAAATCTTGGGTTCTAGTAAGTTCATGTTGGCTAAACATGCTCGACACTTCACCGGCATCGCTTAATTTTAGTGAGCGTAATACATTGGATTCAAATTCTAAAACCGGAAAACAATACAAACTGTTGGATGACTGCCAACACTCAAAACTTTCGGTTAAATACTGCGATTTTAATAACGGCGTACAGGGGTATAGACAGCAGATATGGCTAGCTTTTGGCATGCTCTGCAGCACATGCCGAATCACCGCAGCAGTAGTGGCGTAATCATCGGCAAGCTCGGCAGGTCTTTGGCTGACAGTGGCACCATGGTGTTGAGCGATATCGGCAATAGCGCTATCATCAGTGGAGACAATAATCTGCTCAAACAGTTGGCTGTTTTTTGCCGTTTCAATGGCACGAGCCAGCATGGGTTTGCCACAAAAATCTTTGATGTTTTTGCGCGGAATGCGTTTACTCCCCCCACGCGCAGGGATGATACAGACCTTCATTATGCTAATGCCTGATAAATTGCATTGACCACTTGCGCTTGCGAGGCTTCGCTTAAGTCATAATATAATGGCAAACTAATCGCTTGGGCATAGTAGCTTTCGGCATGGGGAAAATCGCCTTGTTTAAAGCCCAGCTTGGCATAATACGGCTGGGTATGCACTGGAATATAATGCACATTCACCCCGATATTTTGCGCCCGCAAACTGTCAAACACTTGCTTACGCGTTTTGCCACTGTCCGCTGTTAGTTGAATGGGATATAAATGAAACCCCGAATAATTAGCAGGATTGCGATAAGGCAAAATAATCGGTAAATCTGTTAATAATTCATCATAACGCTTGCCAAGCTGGTGACGGCGAGTGACAAAGTCATCCAAATAGTTCATTTGACTCACCCCCAATGCCCCTTGCAATTCGGTCATGCGATAGTTAAAGCCCAAATCAATTTGCTGATAATACCAACCACCGTCAGGTTCGTGGGTCATTAGATTGGCATCACGGGTGATACCATGACTACGGAGCAACTGCATTTTTTCCGCCAACACGGGGTCATTCGTTGTTGCCAGTCCACCTTCTGCGGTGGTAATGATTTTGACAGGGTGAAAGCTAAAGACGGTAATGTCGCTAAACTCACAATTGCCAATTGGTTGATTGTGATATTTGCCACCAATGGCATGCGAGGCATCCTCAATAACCTTAAAGCCATATTGCTGTGATAGCGCATGAATGGCCGCCATATCACAGGGTTCACCGGTGAAATGCACGGGAATGACTATTTTTGGCAAGCGGTTTTCAGCATCGGCAAGCTGTAACTTTTCTGCTAACGCGTTGATAGACATATTGAGCGTTAGCGGATCAATATCCACAAAATCAATGTTAGCACCACAGTACAATCCACAGTTGGCAGATGCGGTAAAGGTAATCGGCGTCGTCCACAGCCAGTCGTCTTTACCCTTTTCACCTTGACCAAGCCCCAATGCCAAACAAGCAATATGTAGTGCTGACGTCGCACTATTCACCGCCACGCCAAACTTTGCCCCCGTATAGGTAGCGACGCGTTCTTCAAACGCCGGTACTTGACTACCTTGGGTCAAAAAATCAGACTGTAGCACAGCGACCACTGCATCAATATCAGTTTGGGTGATATGCTGACGACCATAAGGGATAAATTGATTTGCCATAATATTTGCCCAAGGGGTTCGTTATTAAGTGGGTTTGTTATCAAGGGTTAGCGTTTAAATTTTACCAATTTTTGCTTTGTTGGTTTCAATCCATTCTTGGAGCTGCCCAGTTGTCATCCACTCACTGTTATTATCACTGGCGTACACAAAGCCTTCTGGCACCTTAACACCATCTTTGATACGCTCAGGCGTTTCATCCCAGCCATTAATCGCAGGCAAGATTTTAAAATGCTCAGGATATTCGTAGGTATGAAAAGAATCTTCGGCACTAATCATTTGCTCATGCAATTTCTCGCCAGGACGAATACCAATGATTTTTTGCTCAGCAGTGGCAGAAACGGCAGTTGCCAAATCTGGCATGGTCATAGAAGGAATTTTTTTGACATAAATTTCGCCGCCCACCATGTCGTCAAATGCATGCCAAACCAGCTCCACGCCTTGCTCAAGCGAAATCATAAAACGGGTCATACGCGGGTCGGTGATGGTCAGCACGCCACTGTCTTTAATTGATAGAAAATACGGAATCACCGAGCCACGACTTCCCATGACATTGCCATAACGTACCACCGAAAAGCGTGTGCCATGCTCCCCTGAATAGGCGTTGCCTGCGACAAACAGTTTGTCCGACGCCAATTTGGTCGCGCCATACAGATTCACGGGGCTAGATGCTTTGTCAGTCGATAAGGCAACGACTTTTTTCACCCCTTTATCAATACAGGCATCAATTAAATTCATTGCCCCGTTGATATTGGTTTTAACACATTCAAACGGATTATATTCGGCAGTGGGCACGATTTTGGTTGCTGCGGCATGTACCACATAATCCACCCCATCAAGCGCGCGATATAAACGGTCTTTATCACGCACATCACCGATAAAAAAACGTACACGCGGGTCGCCTTGATACAGTTTTGCCATTTCCCACTGTTTCATCTCATCACGCGAGAGGATAATCAATTTTTTGGGATTATATTTTTCAAGCGTCATCGGCACAAAGGTATGCCCAAATGAGCCTGTTCCGCCTGTCACTAGAATGGTTGAATTGGTTAACATAGTGCACTACCTATTATGGCTAAAGTTATTTGTCGCAGTTTATCTAGCCCCAAAACCTGTCAGCATGGTTTGAATGGTTTTGAGCACAATCAAGATATCTAATGCAAAAGAAATATGTTTAATATAATAAAAATCGTACTGTACCTTAAGCGCTGTCTCATCGGTATCACTAGCATAGCCTTGTGTGACCTGCGCCCATCCAGAAATACCGGGTTTGACGATATGTCGATAATTATAAAAAGGGATGGTTTTTTCAAAGGTTTTGACAAAACTTAGCTGTTCGGGTCTCGGTCCAATCAGGCTCATATCGCCTTTAAGCACATTCAAAAATTGCGGCAGTTCATCGATACGGGTTTTACGAATAAATTTACCGACTTTAGTCACACGCGGGTCATTTTGTTGCGCCAGTTTTGCCCCGTTTTTTTCTGAGTCAAAGCGCATACTGCGAAATTTATAAATTTTAAACAATTTGCCGCCTTGCCCGACCCGCTCTTGGACAAATATGGCCTTACCTGGACTTTCCAACCGTATCGCAATGACAGTTATCAGCGCAATCAGCAATACAAAAGGCGAGACCAATAAAATCGCTATAATATCAATCAGTTGTTTAAACCATAAATAGGTTTGCGATGGCAGCAATGAACCCAATTCGTTTTCATACAAATGATGAATCGGCAGACGACCCGTCAAAGACTCATACACTTGGCGATTATTATACACCGGTCTGCCCTGTAACGTTTGTTCGGTTAAAAATCGTTGCCAATCTTCATCGAGTGCAGGCGATGACAGGTCTGCTACTATGGCTTGCACTTTTTTGGATTGTATGGCATCCAAATGCGGCTTTTCAAGGCGCAGCCAATGGATTTGAAAAATCGCTTCAAAGTTTTGACAATGTCCCAGTGGAATATACGCCATATAAGGTTGGTGCGCTTTTTGCTCCAGCAAAAACGATAAAAAGAAAAACACTGCCCCGATCGCACCTGACAAGCCAAAATAATACAGCGAATACGGCAGCCGAAAAACAATAATCACCATGCCTAACAGCAGCATCACCAACAATAAAGTTGGCAACACAAAGCTGATGGAGCGTTGACCTGGAAATTGGGTGAGTTTGCGCAGACCAAGGGTAACTAGCAGTACACCCAAGGTGGCTAATACCATACTATTAAACTCAGTGATCAGCCAGCGCCCCTGCAAAAAACGCATTCGCCACATCAGCAAGGCAGGCAAAATTACCACCACTACCCAACCCACGATGAGGCGGAACGCGATATTTTGCCATACCAAGAAAATTACCCGCTGCATTATGGTTTGAGTCCTGTTTTTTCAGGATTGGCGTCACGCCATTGTTGAAACTCACGGTATAAAGCTGCAAATGTTGCAGGATCTTGTTTGGCCAAGTTACCCAAGTCAGTATCCACATTATCACAATCCGACAAATCTTTGACCATGACACAAGCCGCTTTGATATGGGTTAATGCCGCTTGCTGGTCACCTTTATAGGCTAAAAACTGCGCATACGCGAGGATATTAAACTGGGAAGAATCGGTATTGAGCACCTCTTCAAAGATAGCTTCTTTGACGCTTGCCTGATTGCGATTAATCGGCACTTGCATGGCAAGGATGCGGTCATGATACGCACTAAAGCCAAACACCTCATTTTGGTAGTCAATTCCTTTGTCTTGGTTTAGATGATTGGTCTGCTTGATAAAGCGATTATAATCCAAATAATTGAGATGAAAATATTGCCAAATATAGTAGCCTGATAACATCGCCAAACCCAGCATCACCACTGACAGGGCTTTTCTTAGCTTGGGTTGCCACGCTAGCTGCCAGCTGCGCTGTTCAATCAACGCCAAAAACAAGGCAAAAACCGCGAGATAACGAAAATACCATAACGGATATTCGACACTGGCATACAAAATACTAGCGATGACAAACGCCAGTGCAATCGCGCTTTCGCTGCTATGGCGCAGATGAATCGCCCGCACCAGTAGCCAAACAATCGGCACAAAGCACAGCGCGCCTAATACACCTAGCTCCGCCAAAATCATGGTGACAAAATTGTGGGAATGGTCGGCAATCTCTGGCCATTTAAAATATTGGGCATAATCAACGCTTGCGCCCATGTAGTTGTTCCAGCCGACCCCTGTGAGCACATGGTCATGAAATATCATCATGGCGCGTTCGCTCATCGCCGAGCGGTTTCCCTGCCCGCCCGCCATACGGCTCACCGCGCCAAGCTGATTGGCGCTGCTATAATTGCTAAGCCAGCTTGCGCCCATGTAGTACAGCACAAATACGATAAGACCAAAAACGCTAGCTGATAATTTGCTTTTCCACGCTATCGGCTGGCTCAAAAAGAAAATAGGTATCACCGCCAGCATCATCACTAGACCCGCCCGACTTTGGGTCAAGGCAAGCCCGATGGTAAATATCACAAACAATACCATCAAGCCAAACCGCGCATATTGTCGGTATCGACCAATCAGCCACTGCGGCGCATTTAACCTTTCTTGAAACGACTGCTGCAGTTGATAAATCACCCCACACAGCGCGAGCACAAACGCATAACCTGCGTGATTGGCTTGCCCAAAGTTGCCGTCATAGCGTCCGCCATTGGCGTTACCACGGGCAATCACCCAGCCTTTATAATCAATCTGATAGCCGCTCATCTGCATCATTTGAATCATAAAGGTGATGATTGCCATGAGATATACCGCAATAAACAGGCGGTTTAATAAATTCGCTTTATTGTCAATGTTTGTCCCAACGACCGCGGTCAATGCCACCACCAGCAAGCTTGTCACGGGGAATATCAGCGCATCGGGGTAAGCGATATAGTTGAATAGTGGCTGACATACAATCAATAGCGCTAGCAACAACCAAGTAAGTACAGATTTGCTAACCTTTGTAATCGGGTTTTGCCAAAAAAAAGCCGCGATTGCCAAACTCACAAACCCAAATGCGGTGGCATTGACGACAAAATCTCGACCGAGCGGCGAGTGCCAAGGCATGAGGTACGTCAAAATGGCTAAGCCCATCCATAGGGTAAATAGACGAATATCTTGATTGAGGGTTTGGTTTGATGTCGATAGTAGCATGGTGTTTTTCGTGGGCTTTAAACGCAAAAATGCTAAACGGGGTAGTTTAGCATTAAAATTAATTACACACTATAATTTCACTTCCTCACCAAAAATAAAAAGGGCTAAAACTTAGCCCTTTTTATAAAACACTTAAACATTTATAGTAACTGTATTATATACTTCAACTAGAGTTATTTAGTCGTAGAAGTCGTAGAAGTTGTAGTAGGATTACGACATTCCGAAGGTACATATTTATACATAGCTTCAGTAGTAGAACATACCCAAGTTACATTACCCCCTGTATAAGTAGGTGTCATAGTAATAGGAACTGATTTTGCTGCTTCCGTAGTATTAACTAAGATTACGCCAGTACTATCAGTACACGTAGAGGATGCAACATTTTTTGTTACTCCGCCAGCAGTAGCATTAATCAGTTTAACTCCTGAACAGTTACCGGTACTAGGAATACTAGTACCACCAGCATTCATAATATTTTCTGATACAGTGGCTTTCATCGAAGCAGCAGTTGAAACTGCTTCTGTAACACGTGCACGGGTAGTGTAATCAGTATATGCTGGAATAGCAATCGCAGCCAAAATACCGATAATCGCGATAACAATCATTAATTCGATAAGGGTAAAACCTTTTTGAGCGTTCATAATGAACTCCTATTTTTGAGTGTATAAAATGGATAACCTAATCATATAGTTAATTATATAGCCTGTCATCCAAGTAAATGAGTCAATCTGCAAAGTTTGGCTAACCATCACTTTGCCTTGGTAATACAATCACTGCAGTTTGTGTGCCAATTTCTTTTTTTAGCCAAGTTAACAATAATATGCCTTCTACTTGGCGACTAATTTCACACTGACTTAATATACCAAAAATTATTTAAGCGTAAAGTTTTTTTAACCATCACAATTTATTCATCTATCCATATGTTATTGTCAAAGATATGACAATCTTTGTCAGTATTTTATGTCAACCAACATGAATGTTGTCCATGCTGCCAAAAATTGTTCAATGTCTAGCTTGATAAGCTAGTTATTCCACTCTTGACCTGTACCACATGAGGTATTTCGGCATTTTATCCCTTGCGCGTTTAGCGTGAGCGTACCATCATTTGCCATCTGCGATGAACTAATAGGTGTGGCTGTAATTGTCCAACGGTCAGTGAGGGGGGTGGGTGCTAGGGTGATAGTATATAATGCTGTACCACTTCTAGGGAAACTCCCATCTAATCCTGTGCCTGCGTTCGTGTAACTGCCTTGTGCCAGTTTACGTGATTCAATTTGCGAGGCGATATTTTGCATCTCTGTCATCATATCAGTGCGTTTGGTTTTGATGACGTAGCGTTGATAATTGGGATAAGCAATCGCCGCCAACACACCGATGATAGCCACCACTATCATAAGTTCAATTAGGGTAAAGCCTTTGTTGGATGTACGGTTCGCTGTTATCATTAAAGTTACCATTTTACTGACCCTGTTTCGTTACATGTAGCTTCTAAGCTAAACGTCGACGATTTATTTTTACATTGGCGACCTGCACTAGTCATTAGTAGTCGTGACGCCCCATAATTTGCCAAACTTTGGCTAGGCTCTGCAAACATCACCCAACTAGCGCCTGTTGCACTATCGACTGTAGTCGCTGAATCCGAGCCTACCAGTGTAATTTCTTTACTAGCCGTACTGCTCCCGTCCAATACTTTGATAGTGTACCGCGTATTGGTACTATCAGGTACATTAATGATTTTGTTGTTGGCATCAAATGTATAACTTATCGAGCTACCAGTCGCTTTTTGGGGCATAAATCCTTTATAAGTCAATGCCTTGCTGCGCCAACGTTCTAACTCAATTTCAAGTTGCTTCATCCGCGCTTGGGTTTGAGCTTCAGCATTCTTGATGGTATATTGGCGATACGATGGTATCGCAATAGCTGCTAAGATAGCCACCATCGCTACTGTTACCATCAATTCGATTAAGGTAAACCCTGACTGCACCTGCCGCATAGTGATTCCTTTATCTGAAAGTCTCATACCAAGTTCTAGGTGTTAGCGTATAGCGTTCTCTATACAGATACTCAGCTGCTGAGCCATCGCCGCCTTGCTGAGTGATTAATGTATTGCCACCAGCCAGTTGATTACTTTTTATCAAACTACTATCTTTGCCGCTATCTGTGCCATAATCAAAGCGATTATTGGCTCTATCTGCCAAGATGACATTACCAATCAATAATCGGATATTTGTTTTATTACTGCTATAAGGTCCCAAAGTCAACTCTTGAATGCCTTGCCCAGCCCGCAAAAATCCGCCTGTACCTGTTTTAGAATCGGCATCGGTACAGATACCCCATGGCAAGCAGTATAGTTCTCTCTCTGAGCCTCCCACTACTTTAGCAGAGCAAGGATCGGCTGTACCATAAGACATATCTGGATTGTAGACGGTCGTGTAGAGCATACTATTCACCACTTCGGACTTGCCCACCCCTTTGTTATACAATACATTACTATAGCCATCAAATCGCGTTAGCGGATAATACCAGCCTTTTTTGCTACCCGATGTCATATTGCCAATTGCTGTGGTACGAGTAGCACTTGGCACAGGTATGGTAGTACCTAAAGCCGTTGGTATATTGGTAAGGTCACTATCACTCAGGTCAACAACAGTCTGTTTGTTGGTGTTGGTGGTCGTAAAATCTTTGGCAAAGAATATACTGTTTGCCTTGGTGATATCAGTATCTATAAGACCATACACACGATCAGCATTAGTGCTACTTGTACGTATTTTTGATAGTGGAGAACTGCGATCACCTGAAATGACGTTTACTAGCGCAAACAACGCATTGTTTTTTTGCTCATTCCTATAAAAACTCACCACAGGACGCTCATATAGGCGAAGGTTGAATTTGGCATTGGTATTGGCAGTGATGGCACCTGTGGTATTGGCGACAGGATAAATTGGTTGTAACAAGCGAGTAATACGCTGCCCAGCAAAGCCCGTCTGTTTAGTACCGACATAGTTACCACTCGAATTCTTTTCATAGATGCTATCACCTGCGTTGGTGAAATCTGCACGGAACACTTGCCCTGCCAAGTCTGCAAAATAAATATGATCAACAAAGCCATCATTGTTGCGGTCTAGTGTGGTAATACCACCTACAATGCTACTATTAAGATAAGGATTGGTGGTGTTCGCGCCTACACTGTTAGCTGACTTAGTAGCCGACCAAATAAGTGCCCCTGTTTTGGCATTTATCATATAGACGGCATTGCCCGCAGTTTTGGTCGTCGCTTTGGTCTTACAACTGTCTGACCAGACCTTGATATTTTTACGCGAGCCTTCGGCAAGGGCTGCATCGGCTGTTGCTTCGGCAGTAGTTGGCGATGTGGCGCCTACTTGAAAGTCTTGCGCTTCATAACAAGGATCATAGCCACCACCAAAAATCAGCACGTCTGTCCCCGTATCCGTGCTGCTCGTTGTGGTCTTAATTTTTGCTTTGGTAGGTTTTGACCAAATTTGTCCCATATCAGCAAATCCAGCGGTCGTTGGGGTGATATTGAACACAATACTAGGCGTACTATAATTGTTCAGATTAAGTCCATAGAGTCCTGTACCACCCAACCTTAGCCCACCATACGCAAAAACACCTTTTTGGGTACTGCCACTACCTGAGTTATCAATATTGACTTTTTTGTTGGAGAAGTCATATTTGTAGTCGGCTGTGACTAGCCAAGGGGCATCAATCCCTGCCACGGGAGCACCAATGCTACTAGAGGTTGTCGAGTTAATTTTCGTTGAGTCTTTTTCAAGTGCATACGGTTGGTTTTGCAACATAGTACGAGGAATAAAAGCAAATACCTCTTTACCGCCATTGCCATTACCATAATTATCGGCATTCACCAGATGCAGTGCGCCTTCCATCGAACCAAACAACACATAGTCGTCTCGGGTATCAGTAACGCGCCCATCATCATCTAGTGTCGCTGAGTAAGAAACGGCGGTTGGTGCTGAGTGCAGCGTTGCCCCTACTACCTTTGTGGCAGATGTAGCATTATCAGCAGTAGTCAGTGTCAGTCCGCTTAATTTTTGTACATCTGTCCCTGTGGTAGCAAAGGATACATTGCTAAAACCCAAAAAATTAAGGAGCTTTGCGACGTTATCAAGGGAGTAAGTACTGGTGTCATTAAATGTGTTACTGGTAGTGATTAAATTGCCATCTAGGGTCAACTTACCGTTGGTATTGACCGCAAATTTCCGTAACTTAGTAGTGGCTGCGCCTGTGGCTATTAAATCTTCAATATAAAGTGTGCGCACTGAGCTCACTCCTGTATTTGGGGTGTTTAGCTGGGCATAATAACCACCTGACGTGACTGAGTTATTACTATTTTGATAGTCTATATCGCTCCATAAGTCTTGAGTAGTCTTGACTAGGTTGCCTGCCGCATCGGAGAATAATGGCTGTTCATTTTTGCCATACAATGTACCTTGATTTAAGTTATATTTCTTGACATTGCCTGGCCAGATAGCTCTTGCTTCGGCAACTTTTGCTTCGACCATTGGGTAATAGGCGACTGCAAGTTGACTATCAGCACGGTAGGGGTCATCAGGGATGGTTATGGTGCCTGATGGAGTCGCAGGAATGGTTTGATTAAGGTCACTGACAAAGTTAACGATACTATTAATGACATCTTCGGTGGATTGGGCTGAGTAAAAGCCGCCTTCACCATAGCCGCCTACCCCTATTGACAATAAGGGATTGGATTTAGCGCCCCAGTTACAAGTATTTCGGATATCACCACTTGGCAAAAGACTACAATTAAAGTATTTGGCAGTTTTATCTTGATATAAATAGTTGCCTGCAGAATCTTTTACCGGTAGAGCAGTCACTTGATCCAGTACAGGCATTTTTAACGTTTTTAAAATATCGTTATAGGCAGAAACATTATAATCCGAACCAAAACCTACCACTGCTGTTTTAATATTTAATCCCATAGGGTTGCTGGTTTTAGTGCGCAATGCTTTGGCAAAAACACTAATCGCATTCCAGCCTGAATCACTACTACCAGTGAGCGTTCCTGTAGAAGGAATATTGAAATCATTACCTTTGCTGCCTAAGGCTAGTTTCATAAGTCCACTAGGATCACTGTTGTTATTGGGCACACCGTCAGTCAGGAAATAGATGCCTTGTCCATCGCATTGGGAATTTGTGCTACTTAATGGGGTTTTATATTTATCAGAGTTTTTTGCATCGGCATATGAGTTGGGAAAGCCACTATCCGAACGGGTACCCATATAATAGTTACCATTGTATCCAGACAGTGTACCACTACTGCCTTTTACAGTTGTACCTTGGATGAAATTGGAATACCAACCCTTCCAATTATTACAAGTTGCACCTACCCAACTATCACATTTAGCGTAATTATTATTACTTCTCACAAAATATAGTTGGCTATATAAGGCAGTTGTTTCACCCATCATATAGCCACCTGCTTCTGCATAGGCATTGGCTGAAGGTGTGCCATTGTAGGCTGTCAATCCGGCAATCGCGTCTCTTATCTTTTGACGCTGTGTATCATCTAGCAATGCTGCTGGCACTAGGATTTTACCACTGATACCATCTGCGGTGAACGCTTCATTATTACTATCACTTTGTGTTGAAAATTGTCCAATTCCAATTGAGACTTTATTAGAATCTAAGGCAGTGCTGTCCATTAACGTAAAAATAGCATCTTTGAGCCTCGTAATACGGTCATAGAATTGCTTGTTTTTATAAAAGTAATTACTAGTATTAGTCAAACCTGTTGTAGTGGGGGCAGCTTCTAGTGGAATTTTACAATCTGTTTTGGAAGTAGAACCATCACTTGTACTACCACATTGAAACCACTTGCCTGAGGAATCTTTATAATAGTAGTAGTTAGGTATATTATTCGTAACCTTGCAAAAATAGCGTTTATAACTTGGTGTAGTTGTTGAATTTTCATAACTATAAGAGGAATAAGTCACACCACTTGGTAAATCACATGCCTCATAACCCACGTTTGACTGTGTAAGCCCCATACTTCCAGAGGTATCAAGCATCATAGTAATGGTAACTTTACCACCTTCAGCCGCCTTATAAATCTCCAAGTCCCCAACATTTTTTTGAACCACATCTGCCTGTGATAGTGGCATGATACCGATAGATGCCATCGCCACCACTAGATATTTTAGTGATGGTAATAACCGCTGAACAGAAGACGGATGACGCTTAGTAATTTTCATATTATCAATCCTTTCTTTATAATCAAACCTAGGTCAACGAAGGCTTTCATCATGACAGCTGACACGCTGTGTCAAGCGAGCCTCTGCCATAAGTGATACATTTGATACCTTCGGAGTTGTTCTCAACGTCAGCTTGCTCATATAACATCTTGGTTGGTGTACCTGCATCATGCAAACAAGTTAATAGTGGAATCTTACCATCGGCCATTGGCACACTGGACTTGGTAAGACAACTGGTATTACTACTATCTTTGGGTGGATTAAAAGCTGGCAATACGGAGGTGGCACGAATATTAAATTTAAATTTTTTACTAGAGCGGTTTTCTACTTCTTTGCCAATCACCACATTGGAGAATACTTCATCATCATTCGACCCTACTGGTATTGATACGCTCATCTGTGTCATTACCGTATGGCGGGCACTGGTGTATCCTGCTGGGCTGTTATAATCACAGATACCATTATTAAGACCACTCCATGTCCCACCTGTGGAAGTATAAATAGTGGCATTACTGGTCAAGTATTTGCGCGTACGCGGGTTATAACAATAGATGAACTCATTGCCTTGGTTGTCTGGGTTTAGTAAAAAGTGTCCAAACACACCCGATACGCTCATTACATCTTTATACTCTTGCGAACTAGGGCTGCCATTCAGCATATTTTCTAATTTTTGATTGGCACTGTCAGAAGATTGTAATAAAAGTGTGTTGATTTGGTCGGCGGTTGCTGTCTTTAAATCAGTACTACTACGGCGGACTGCCATCACACCTGCCAACATAATTAGCACCAAAAATAATAACACCACAATCAGAGCCGCTCCTTGCTGATTAGGGCGATACAGCACTACAGGTGGTTTAGCGAGTTTGGTATGGCAATGATTGGGCATACTGGTCGGCATACTGTACATCTCAAGTTGCTAAAAAACGGCTGAAAATAGGATAAATAATGGTGAATACTAAGGCGTCACACTAATAACACGGGCATTGCGTAGTAGTGTGGTTGACTCATAAGTAGTACGTACCAATTGTTTGCGTGTGGTGTCTGTTTTTAACTCATGGGTTTGACCTAATAATGTAAAGCTAGTTTTATCACTACTACCTACAATAGGCGTACTACCTCTCACTATCAGCCCAACACGCACCGCCACAATCGATGGATGCGGTGATGTTGTAAGACTGATATAAGTAGAGCTTGGCAAGTACATGATTCTATTGGTTGCGTCTTGAACACCTAATAACACTTTAAATTGATCGACACCCGTAATCAGTTCATTACCACCCGTTTTATAATTTGCACTTAAATCCGTAATCGTTGCACCATCAATTCTACCTGCATCACACACCAAGGCAAGATTTTTGACTGCCCCTGTACTGGTGTCACCCGTCACTTGTCGCACAAAATAGCGCTCAATCACTTTTGTATTTGGAGGGATATCTACGCTTTCACAATCTGACATCGTTTGCCCTGTGGTATTGGTAAACTGTATAGTCAGTTGGTCACTATTGATATTATTAATATTTGAAGTACTAGTAAACCCTTTATCACCTGCGGTATGCGTCAAAAAAGGGAGTATTATTGTATCAGTCACCCCTAGATTTTTTAAGGATAACACGATACCGCCATTTTCGGTGGTATCCGTTATTTTATTTACTGAGTTTCCAAGGTTTGCCAAACGTATGTGAGCTTCTAACTGCTGAAGTCCAAAAATACTAGCATCTTGCAGCTCACTGCCACTTTTTTGTGTTGTAGTCGTTCTGACATTGGTTAGATAAATTTGGATAACGGCAGCCGATATCAGCAATCCTAAGACAATAGAGATCATGAGTTCGACAAGGGTAAAACCTAATTGAGGCGTGTAGTGACGATTAGAAGTCAACATCATCAATAAGCCTCCAGAATAAAGCACTGTGCACCAGAGTTGTAAACACCATCTGTATTGGCACAGTCATTATTGCCCGATCCTAATGTCGCTGTAGTTGTACCCCAGCTAGTTACAAAACATTGACGCGCCTGGCCTGAGACTGTTCTTGTCGTAGTGACAGTGCCAACGGTCGTAGTAGTGGTTGTTGTACCCGTGCCTGGACAAGTCACCATTGAGATAGTTAACTCATTATCATTCGCATATTGCTTTAGCGTTAGCGCATCTTTCGTCGCTGTTTGGTTTATCGTACAAGGCGTTGGGACAGTACTATTGTTTGTCATACAACTATCTTTGGTAATAGATGTGCCATCCACTATAATAGCAGTGGTCACCGCACTTGAATTTAATGCATCACTAAATTTAGCGATGCCAGCAGGATTCGCTCGCATCATTTCTGCGCCACCCCGCATGACAGTTAATGCTCGGGTACGCATCAAGCTCTCATCGGTAGCTTTGACTGCGGTCATCTGCATCGCAGTAAATCCAAGCACCGCGATTGCTAACAACATCAATGCCACCAGCACTTCTATTAAGCCAATGCCTTTTTGTGAGTTCATGAACACGTCCCATTTTTGCTAGTGACAATATTACTGCTTGCATCGACCATGATGGTATATTTATCAGACCCAGCGCCATAACACACTGAAAAATTGGTCGAGCTATCTGTGACAGTGCCCGTTCCGGTGTCCCCTTGGTAAGCTTTTTTATAAGGGGTAAAACTAACTGCAGTTAAGGCACTCGGGCTAGCGGTAATCGTCAAATTTTTGTCTAGCGTATAGTCAGACAGCATTTCATCAGCATCTGTTGCCGACCTTTTTACATACAATACAGTGATTTTTTTGCTTGATGAGCTATTGGTTAGCACTACCCTAGTAGATCGCTGAGCAATCATTGCTTGGGTTCTTGCATCTTTTAGCGCAGCTTCAATGATGTTTGCCCCATCTTTGATTCTGGCTTGCTGAATCTGTCGTTGCATACTAGGTGCTGCCATCGCCGCAATGATAGCTATAATTGCAATGGTGATGACAAGCTCAATCAGCGTAAAACCTTGGTCTCGGTCACGATGATACTGTCTTTTCAAAACTTTCATCACGATACCCACCCATACCCCTTGATAAACGACCTATCATACCATGTTTACTAGCACAAACCATTCTAACATTAAAGCAAAAAACATACCTATTATCGCAGTATTTTTGTTAATTGTCATACCTAAAGCTTACTACCCATAGTTTACCTGAGCCACTTATCGTTGCTAAGCGAATTAGGACGAAAGGGCGCTCACGTATTATCAAATCATTTTTAGCTTAGTATTTTAAAGAATCCTTCCAATAACCCACTGGTAGCCCGCCTTTATCTGCGAGCTTTAACGGTATGGCGTTGCAACTTTGGTCGCAAAACAGTCACAAGCAGGACCTAATGCAAAACCTTACCATGCAAGACTGAATACGCATGAATATGGGAAGATGGGTGATAATTCGTGAGTAGATTAGCCAATTCAGACAAGGTGGCGCCTGTCGTCACCACATCATCAAACAAAATCAAATTTTTGCTAGGAGGCATATCTGTTAGAGAAAACGCATCTTTGATATTATCCAAACGCTCCTCTCGGCTTAGCCCCTGCTGGTGAGGTCGCTCGAATCGCTGCACACCCGTAAAAACAGGGATTTGCCAATGAAAGCTTAGATAAGCGGTTAACATGGCAAGCGGATCGAAGCCGCGTTGCCGAATGCGCTGTAAACTTGTTGGCACTTTAATAATTAAAGAGTTTTTGGAATGACAACCTTTGGGAATATTAAGCTGTCTGATAGCTTGAACCAAAACGGGCAGATGATGTAACTGCTGCCCATTTTTGTACCCAAGCATGATTTGATTGAGGGGATATTGATAGTAGCCACTGGCTACGCCACGCAGTGACGTTTGCTTGAGTTGCAAAGTAAAGCATGACGCTGACCATGCAAACCGGTTATGGCATGGCTGACAAAGAAATTGCTGTCGATTGAACCAATGGTCATGGTGACGCGGTGCTAAGTTATCAAAGCCTGCTGCAGCGCAATCATTGATGCCACATAGTTGGCAACGGTGATGAGCTTTCGCTTGATACACTAGCGCCATGGCAAAGGGCAATCGCCACCAAGGCAAGGGGGCTAAGACTGCCATAAACGCAGTTAAAGCCCTTTAAAATCATTGAACATGATACCAATACCGACATTGGTGCTCTTATGATTATAGTCTTGGATGTTTTCACCATAACCATGGAATACTTGTAAAATCGCTTTCATACCGCCTGTCAATGGATAGGCGTAGTCTACCTGTATAGCGCCTTTATTGGTACTTGGATTATAACGCATCACACCACCCACTGTGCTTTGGTCATTAAGCGGATACAACCAACGCACATCGCCATAGCCCATGTAGTCCCCGATATCTGGGTTATCCGAGTCTTTACTGTTTTCATATGCGATGAGCCACAGTCTTGGAATCACGGTGAGTTTGCCCCACTCCGTCCCTGCCATCGCATAGATACGATTCCAAGAACGGGATAACGGGTCTGATTGTCCATTTGATTCATGCACGAGCCCCGCGCCTAACATTCTTAATGACCCATTCCCAGGCAGATTACCCTTGATAGGCTGTGTCAAAAATATCTCTGGCTGATAATCTGAGCTGCGAAAAGGTCTTGAATACTTACCATTGTACACTTGCCAATAAGACTGCTGGGTATAGCCAAGCCAAACATCGGCATTGGTATCGAACACATCTTGGGCAAGCTTGGTTTTCATTGAAATTTGCAGCTTGCTATCTAAGTGCTGCAAAGAATCTTTCGATGCGCGAACATGATCTTGGGTGGGTGAATGAATATCATAGTTTGGCGTCGCGTTGTACCAAAGCGGCATGACATACATGGGCAAATGTGGACGTATCGTCAGTATCCCTTTGGGATCATTTTTATCCAAGTCATATAACACACTCAGTGGCGTATATTTTTCCACATCCGTTGCAGTCACCCCCACTTGTTTTAAGATGGTTTTGTCAAGCTTGTTGGGTACCAAATGATCCAGTTTTTTTTGCTCGTTTTTAGTGGGAGTCGTGACGGTTGTCGTTTGATCCACGGCTAACACGGGCACTGCTTTACCTTCTTTGATACTCACTTTCAAGGTTTTGGCAATATCAAGGGGCGCCTTGGCTTCGGGTTCGATTTTACCAACGCTTATCTTGTCAAAACAAGCTAGACGCGCGACATTGTCAGTGATTTTTGAACAGGTTAGCAGCGTTTGCTCGTCGACAGGAATAACGGTTGTTGTTATTAAAGTTTTTGTTGAATCTTGTGTTGAGGGTTTTGTTGAAGCTTTTGTTGAAGCTTTTGTTGAAGCTTTTGTTGAAGCTTTTGTT
>NZ_DALZOJ010000018.1:0-35685 GCF_032004885.1 Moraxella sp. CTOTU47579 | reverse complement strand
CTGACTGCTTTTTTTGTTATGATAGCGCTTTTTTAAAGGGCTGCGTAACTTCAGATAATAACCTCTTAATATTTCACCGCAAAAATGGCTGATATATTAACATTTTTTAACAATTTGCATAAATTATTTTTAAAATCGTCAACTTGTTAATTTAAAGCTATCAAAGTGTTGGGTAGAGAAGTTATCGGATTTGAAAAACTTGGATGGTAGCCTGGCTGCTGGTTGCTAGGGCTTGTAATTTCGCTTGATAAACGCGGTATTTGTGACGACCACTTTCAACCTGTTCGGGGGCGGCGTCGATGACTTCTAGCAGGCGGCTAGCTTGGGTATCTACAATTGCTTCGTTAGTGAGATTGATGACGACGCCATCAAATAAGGTGACAAGTTCGATATTATCAGTAAGTACCACACTGGCAGGGAGTTTTTGGTGGTAAAAGGCATCAAGTCGCTGGATAATTTGGTGGGGAATAAATGCCACATCACTCAATGACCATAATCGCTCATCAAGTGAGGGTAATATCTCGGACGCTGCCACCACGATAATGCTATCCTCGCTTTTGGCTAGCACGGTTGAAATCAGCTGGCAGACGAACGCCAGCTGTTTTTTTTGCGGGGATAAAATATAAAAACTAATTTGTGATGCCATCATTAGGGGTCAGCGTCCTATCACCTAGACTGCATCTTGGGCAGCTTGGCGATAAAGATAATGCATCAATAACGGTACTGGACGACCCGTTGCGGTTGGCTCTTTGCCCGACTGCCACGCTGTCCCTGCAATATCCAAGTGCGCCCAAGGAATATCTTCAACAAACTTGGATAAAAAACACGCCGCTGTGACTGACCCTGCTGGCATACCGCCAATGTTTTGCATATCTGCCATGTTGGATTTAAGCTGCTCTTGGTAGTCATCATCCAGTGGCATGTGCCAAACACGGTCATACGCTGATTCGCTAGCTTGTTCAAGCTCAAAAATCACATCTTCATTGTTACTGTATAGACCTGAGCGCACATAACCCAGCGCCACAATACACGCCCCCGTCAAGGTTGCCATGTCAATAATCACTTTTGGCTGATAGCGCTGTACATACACCAAGGTGTCACACAGTACCAAACGACCTTCGGCATCAGTATTGAGGATTTCGACGGTTTTACCATTCATGGCGGTGACGATATCGCCAGGGCGAGTCGCTGTTCCTGATGGCATATTCTCCGCACAAGCGAGTGCGCCAACGACTTGCAGCGGTAGACGCGCTTCACATAGCGCTTTAATCATGCCCATGACTGCCGCTGCACCGCCCATGTCGTATTTCATCTCACCCATGCCCAGACCTGGTTTGAGTGAGATACCACCACTGTCAAAGGTGATGCCTTTACCTACAAGTACAATCGGTTGCTCTAGGCTTGATTTTTTGCCTTTGGTTTTGCTGGTTTTGTCTTTTTTGGCGGCTTTGCCATTGTACTCAAGTAATACTAGCTTAGCTTCATGCGCGGAGCCGCGAGCGACTGCCAAAAAGCAGTTCATCCCTAATTGCTGCATGTCTTTTTCACCCAATACCTTGACCGTCAATAGCTCTGGGTATTGATTTGCCAAGCTTTGCGCTTGCTCTGCAAGATAGGCAGGGAAACATACATTCGGTGGCTGATTTGCCAAATCCTTGGTGAGTGATTGACCTTGGGCAGTCGCCTGCTGCAGCTGTAGTAGGTTGTCAAACGCGGCTTGGTTGTCTGCACTGACCAATAAGGTCACGTCTTTTAGCGTCGGTTTATCCGCTTTTTGCGATTTATAAATATCAAAGGTATAGCTTTGATTCAACAGGGCTAACGCCAACTGACCAAAACTCACTTCATCCATACTATCGCCTAAACTAATCACCGCAGATTTGGTAAGACGGCTCAAACTTGCATAAATTGCTTTGGCAATTTTTTGCAAGCTACCGCCGTTTAATTTATCTTGACTGCCCACGCCAACCAACAATAAACCCACATTGTTGTCAGTACCATAATTGATTGCGGTATCGGCAAGCTTACCCTTAAAACGACTCGCTTCAATCAAGCGACTGACAGCGGTTTGTAGTTCGCTCGTTAGTTGCCCCATAGTTTGGCTATTGTCATCTACCAATACCACGTGATAGCTGTTCTTGACCGTTTTTTTAAGCGCGGTCGCTAGTGTCAATGTCAAACTCATTTAAGCTCCTTAATTATTGTTATCAAGAAATAACTATTATCATAGCATACCTATTATGGTATTTGGGTTATAGCATTGGGTTATCACTGCGTGATGGAATAGCAGGCGTCATTGTGTAGGGTAAAATGCGGTTGTAAAAAGTCTTTGTAAAAATTGGCTTTGATAAAGCGGCTGTAAAAAGTGGTGGTGAAAAGTCATTGTGAAATGTTACCTTACAGTATTCATATTCATAATCTCTCGGCAACGCGCTAAAATAGCCGATTAACAGATGCGCTCAATGGTATGATGTCGTACAATATTGGCATTTACTTCCCTAGCTGTTTGAATTGATTAATTTTTGAGTAATATTAGGTGGTTACTTGTGATATTACGACGCTATATGACGCAACAAGTCGCCGCTAATACTGCGATTGTGCTGTTATTTCTGATGGCGCTGATGCTTGGCGGTCGCTTAATACGCTATTTTGGTATCGCTGCAGAAGGCAGGCTGGATGTGGGTTTGCTATTTGCCATTATTGGCTATAACATTCCAACCTTTCTTGAGCTAATTTTACCGCTGTCATTTTTTATCGCACTGATGCTCGTGCTCGGTCGTATGTACGTGGATCAGGAGATGAGCGTCCTGTTTGCCAGTGGTATCAGTCGCGGTCGTCTGACGCGTTTGATGATTCCGCTGATTACTGGGTTATTTATATTTCAAATGGGAATTAGTCTTTTGGCAAAACCATGGGGACTGTCTAACAGTAAGCAGATTTGGCAAACCCAGTCGCTCGGTAGTTTGCTTGATTTAGTGCGTCCAAAAACCTTTATCAGCAGTGGCAACTATCACCTGTATGTCGATGAGTTTAATAAAGAAAAACGTGAACTCAAAAACCTATACGTGGTGCAACAGCAAACCGACAAAAGCGGCAAAATCGCCAAAAACGATGTTATCATCACCGCCACGCGCGCCTATCAAGTACCCAGTAAAGACACGGATAGCTCAATGCAGCTGGATTTGTTTCAGGGTCGTCGCTATGAGCTTGGCACCAACAACGCCAAATACAACCAAGCCAGTTTTGAAAAATATCGCATTACCCTAGAAAAACCTGCCAGCGAAACAATTACCGAAACCAATGTTGAAACCCAAACCACTGCCAAACTGCTCGCCCATACCCAAAAACCCGAAGTCAAAGCCGAGCTTGGCTATCGCTTTACCATGCCGTGGCTGATTATCATTGCGGCGATGCTTGCTACCCCGCTTGCACAAGTACGCCCCCGTCAAGGACGCTGGCTTCGTCTGTTACCTTCAGTGCTCATATTTGCTAGCTGTGCGATTAGTATCATTTCGCTACGCACTGCCATTGGTAAAGAGCGCATTAGTGAGTACGCGTATATTTGGCTAATCGTTGGTTTTATCGCATTTGCATTGTTGTTAAATTGGCAAAGCCGCGTGGTACATCGTGTCCGCTATCGTCGCCAAAGTCGTCAGTTGTCCGCAGGCGGTCAGCCATGATTTTATCTCGTTACGTTAAAAAACAAGCGCTTTTTGCCATGACAGGGGCTATCATTGGTCTTTGGCTACTTAAAGTCGTCTTTGATTATCTGGCAGAGTTGCAGGATCTCAATGACCATTACAATTATTTAGATGCCTTGCGTTTTATTGCCTATAGTGCACCCCGTGATTTACTCGACTATATGCCATTTGGCACACTATTAGGCGCAGTGGTAGGTCTAGGCTTGCTTGCCAACACCAGTGAGTTGACGGTGATTCAAGCAGCAGGCATCAGCCGCTTTAAAATAGTCGGTTGGGTGATGCAACCAGCGATTATTTTTGTCATTATCCGTTTGTTGCTTGGGCAGTATGTAGTGCCAACTAGCAATCAGTTAGCGCACCAAGTCAAGCATGACAAACCTTTGCTATCAAGTGCCATCAACGGTTATTGGGACAAACAAGCCAACCGCATCATCAATATTGACCATGCCAATACCAAAGGCGAGCTCAAAAATATCAAAGTTTGGCAGCTAGACGACAACGCCCATATCCAACAAGTGCTGCAGGCCGATACCGGCAGCTTTGTCAGTCAAAATACCGCTGATAAGACATCGGGCTGGCAGCTGCAACAAATCAAACAATTAACCATCGCCGCCGATGGGCACAGTCAGTTGACTACCATCCCGACTATGACGCTGCAATTACCCATTGAGCCGTCAGCGATTTATCTGTTAACACGCAGACCTGATAACATGTCAGTGACCGAATTATGGCAGCACCAACAGCTCTTAGCCAAAGACAAACGCCGCTCGCTTGAGCATGAAGTTGCCTTTTGGAAAAAGCTATTGGCGCCTCTTGCCATGCTATCGCTAGTGTTGGTTGCTTGTTCATTTGTATTTGGCTCCTTGCGTAACCAAAGCTTGGGCTATCGTATTGTGATCGCTCTTTTATTTGGCTTGGTATTTAGTTATCTGCAAGATTTGGTCGGGTTTGTCAGTCTAAGCACGGGATTTTCACCGTTTTTTATGGTGCTGTTACCGATTATTGCCAGTGCCGCGCTTGGCGTGTATTTAATTAGAAATAAAAACTGATATGTCTGCTGATTTATTGACTGACCCGCGTGTCGAAGCCCATCCGTTTGGTAACTTCTTTTTTGCTGATACCAAAGTCTTGATGATGGGTACAATGCCGCCCACACCTGATAAATGGTGCATGGCATTTCATTATCCCAATTTTTATAATGATATGTGGCGTATCATGGGTAAGGTGTTTTTTGATGATATTGATTATTTTCGAGTCGGTGATGAAAAACGCTTTGATGCCGAAAAAATCAAAGCATTTTTACAGGCTTATAACATCGGTGAATGTCCTTCAGTCACTCACGTCATCCGCGAAAAAGGCAATGCGGCTGACGAACATTTGACCGTGGTTGCTACGGTTGATTTGGGTAAAGTTTTGGCACAGCTAAAGCAGGTCAAGTGGATTTACACCACCGGTGGCAAAGCCACAGAAGTGCTGATAGCGCTGGTCAACCAAAGTATCAGTGACCCCGCGTCACCCTATTTTGATCCCAGTCAAACACCCTATAAACTGCCAAAAACCAATCAGTTTCTTGAAGTTAACGCTTTTGGGCGAACATTTGGTATTTATCGGTTGCCATCGACCTCGCGCGCTTATCCGCAAAGCTTGGAGAAAAAAGTAGCCGCTTATCGCGCGTTTTTTACTTTGGCGGGGATATTGCTCGCAAGCGGCAGTTAGCACAATCGCCAGTTAGCACAATCAGCAGTTAGCAAATGATAAGCAAGCTGCCATGACACAATTGATATAGTCACTGTGATGACCCTACTTTATACTCTTGCCTAAGACTGATAATCAATGCTGACAGTCAACGCTTACCGTTAATGCTTACAATCATCATTTCAAAACACACCGTATAAAATCAAGGCATGGGAGCCGATACATGGCCAACACCGCACCACCAATCTTGCTTGTCATCGCAGTTATCAGCATGATTGGTTGTGAGCAATCTGATTCTCAGCAGCCAGCACCCCCTACCGCTGCCACCGTGAGCGCGCCCCAAGAATTCGATGATAAACCATTGCCCCAAGTATTAGACACACAGGCAATCAATAAAAACATGCTTACCGTCAGTCAATTGGCGCAAGGTTATGTGATGCCGGCATCAAGTACCATCAACGACTATCAAGAAGCGTATTTTACTGTCATCAAGCAGCCAAGTATCGATGCGGCTGCAGCCAGTGAACCAACCGCCCTTAATCAATTTGACTATATACCCATCTCGCCTGATATGATTTTTGTCAAAGCTATGCTGAGTCATTTTGATGAAACCATCGCGCTTGCCAGTATTGAGCAGCGATACGGCAAAAATCCTGAACTGCTAGGTTTAGCCCGAGACATTATTAGCTCACGCCAAAATGAATCACAAATATTACAGAATTGGCTTGCCATGCAACTGATTCAAAACACCGCGGACCCTAATCAGCCGATGGCAGATAGTGTAGCAGCCCAGCAAGAAATCGATAGTATTATCGATGATATGCAGCAAGAAATGGTGGACACGGTCATGACTAAAAACGCCGACCAAGCGTTTGCCCAAACCGTGCTGATTCATCATAAAGGCGCGATTGCGTTCTCACAAGTGGTTGCCAAATATGGTAACGATGACAAAGTGCGTAGCCTTACCAATACCCTAATCGATACCCAACAAGCCGAAATTCAACTTCTACAAAATTGGCTCCGTAACCATGGGTACGCCCAATAATCGTTTGCTGTAGCAAATAAAAAGGGCGGATTATAGCGCGATAACCCACCCTTTTTTAGGATTAAATTCACCCAAATTGATGTTGGCTAACTTGATGCTTGCTAGCTGTCATCCACATCATGAACCATTCGCGTGAGCGTGATTTGCCGCTGTAACTGCCGAAGCGGTCTTAGCTCGTCAAGCAGCGATAGTATTAAGCCAATCGCTTGCGGACTGGCATCAAAATCACGGCGTAGGCGTGAGGCAAGGCGCACTGTGGTCAGTTGTGCGCTATTAAAATAGGGCTGGCTGTCGATGGCAGGCGTTTCAGCATAAATAATATCTTCATCCATTAGCGCTAATACCCAGCTTTTATCCCAACTACTCGCCATAATCAAGTCATCTAGGGTTAACCGTAATGATAAATCCGTATTGGTGGTTTGAGCCATGTTGCACTCCTGTTGTGTATCTATAGTTATGTTTGGTGCTTGTTTGTCATTTTTTTTTATTGTACTGCCTGTTTTTTTTGCTTAGTTATTAATAGCGCTTAATTATCAATAGATTAGCGCGTTGGCACAAATGAGGCAAATGCCGATTTGAACGCTTCAAACGCTTGGATATCTGCGTCTGTATCGATTTTTGGCAACACGATATTTAAACTTAAATATAAATCACCGGCTTCTTTAGCTGGGATACCTTTACCTTTAAGGCGAAGATTGGTACCAGTACGGCTATTTTTTGGTACATTGACATTGACCTTGCCAGCAGGCGTGTTGACCGTGATTTGACCGCCCATGGCTGCTTCCCAAGGCGCAACATCTACCGTTTGGAACACGTCTTTGCCTTCTACACGGATATTGTCTGGGTGATTAAATTTAATTTTTAGGTACAAATCGCCATTATCACCGCCATATGGGCTTGGATTGCCTTGTTTTGCCAAGCGAATTTGTTGTCCTTCGGCAATACCTTTGGGGATTTTGACTTCAATAGTCTTGGTTTGATAATCCAGCCCTGTCGCGGTTTGTATGGGTAAATTTAGGCTAATTTTACGGGTATCGCCTTCATAAGTGGCTTTCAAATCAATTGATAACTCGGCGTGCTGATCGTCGCCTTTGGTCGAGCGTTGCGACTGTCTGCCACCAAATCCGTCTGAAAACCCGCCTGCACCGCCCCCGAATGTCGAGAAAATATCATCAAATCTAAAGCCACCCGCGCCTTGCGACTGACGACCGCCAGCCCCACCGCCAAACTGACGGAGGATTTCATCCAAATCCGCTTGGCTCATATTGGCATTAAAGCCCTGACCGCCGCCAAAGCCTTGACCCATATAAGGATTGTCGAGCATCAGATCGTATTGGGCGCGTTTTTCAGCGTCCTTGAGCGTTTCATAGGCGTTATTGATTTCACCCATTTTTGCGTCGGCATCGGGTGAGTCGTTGATATCAGGGTGATATTGTCGCACCAGTTTGCGATAGGCTTTTTTAATATCTGCTTCATTGGCTTTTTTATCGACGCCTAAAATGTCATAATAGTTTTTTTCTGCCATTATTATTGTCCTTACGATTTTGCGAATAGTGCTATTCGCGCAGCAATGTGATGATATTAATATAATGGCTATTTTGGTATTTTTCAAAACTTCTTTGGTAATTGACGATGATGAGCGCCAAGTGATATCAGCGCTTAATCGCAGTTTTGGGCTTTTTTTGACAACAGGATAACAGATGACAAAGGTTGCATTGCTAGATTATGGCATGGGTAATTTACATTCGGCGGGTAAAGCCTTGACGGCAGTGGGCGCTGATGTGTCGATCACGCGTGACCCTGCAGTCATTGCGGCGGCAGACAAAATGGTCTTCCCTGGTGTAGGGGCAATGCGCGACTGCATGGCAGAGATGCAGGCAGCGGGTATCGCTGATGCTGTCAAAACGGCTGTATTTAATAAGCCTGTAATGGCGATTTGTGTGGGGATGCAGGCGTTGTTTGAGCGCTCAGAAGAAAATGATGGGGTAAACTGTCTAGGGGTACTGGGTGGTGACGTCAAACGCTTTGATGATCATTGGCTAGATGATAAAAACGAACGCATTAAAGTACCGCATATGGGCTGGAATACTATCACCCATATGGATTTGGCGCATCCGCTATGGCAAGGGATTGAAGATAATACCCATTTTTATTTTGTGCATAGTTTTTATTGTGTGCCGTCTGATACTTCGATTGTGGCGGCAACCTGTGATTATGGCGTTGAGTTTTGTGCCAGCGTGATTAAAGATAATTTGTTTGCGACCCAGTTCCACCCCGAAAAAAGCCATACCGCAGGGTTGCAACTATTGAAGAATTTTGTGGAGTGGAAAATTTAGTTGTTCAAAACAACAGTAAAAGGGCGCGATGTATGCCCTTTTTTATTGCTTGTTTTTACTGGTTGGCATAAACCGCCCTCACCACTTTCCCAATCGTAGTAATCCCTTTTTTCAAGGTATCATCATCTTGGGCGATGCTTAAGCGGATACACTCATGGGCATGCCTAAAGTTCTCGGTATCCACGCCCACAAAGAAATGCTCGCTTGGGATAATCAGCGTGCCTTTGGCTTTTAGTCGCTCATACAGCTCAACCGTGGTTATCGGCAAATCTTTAAACCATACCCACAAGAAAATCGCGCCTTCAGGCTTGTGGATTTTCATCGCATTGTTATAGGGGCTTGGCAAGTCGCCCAGTTCTTGTTTTAGCAGCTGCACCGCTAATTTGGCTTGTCCTTGATAAAACGGACGAATATGATTGTCTGACAAATCTTTTAGCCGGTCATCTTGTAGCAGTGGCGTAGCAATCGCCGCGCCAAGACGGGTCGGCGCTAAATTAACAATCGCATTTAGGCTGCTAATCGCTTTGACCACCTGCGGATTGGCGACCACAACCCCTGTACGCACCCCAGGCAAACCGATTTTTGATAAGCTAAAGCACAAAATAATTTGCTCATTCCAATTGAGCGTGGCTTGGCTATAGATGATATTGGGGAATGGCATCCCATACGCATTGTCAATAATCAGTGGGATATCAAAACGCTTAGCAATTGCTTCAAGGCGCGCCATTTCGTCATCGGTCAGCACGTTGCCTGTTGGGTTGGTGGGGCGTGAGCAGCAAATTGCCCCAATTTCACCGTCGTGCAATTCAGCCAAATTTTCTAGCGTATCAAAATCGACTCGGTATTTAAAAAAGCCGTCTTCACCTTGATGTTGCACAAATTCGATGCTGGGTGGCACTGCGATAAAATGCTGCCCATCCACATGGGCATCGGCATAACCCACATATTCTGGAGCAAGTGGTAATAGAATTTTTTTATCAATGCTGCCTTGTGCTTGATCGTCAAACTGCCCACCAAACAAGTTAAATAAATAAAAAAATGCGTTTTGTGAGCCATTGGTCAGGGCGATATTGTCTGTGGTAAGTCCCCAATCATAATGGCGATTAAAAAAATCTACCAATGCGGCAATAAACTTGGCATCGCCCTGCGGCGTTGAATAGTTTCCGATATTTTCGATGGCCATTGAGCCCATATCACCTTTAGCTAAGGTTTTAAACACCGACCAATAGGTTTGGTTAACTTTATCAATACGTGCTGGATTGCCACCGCCGAGCATATTAATCGGTTGCTCACTGTTAAGCGCGTTGCCCAAATCATCCATTAACTGCAAAATACCGCTGTTTT
This sequence comes from Moraxella sp. CTOTU47579, assembly GCF_032004885.1. Lineage (NCBI taxonomy): Bacteria > Pseudomonadati > Pseudomonadota > Gammaproteobacteria > Moraxellales > Moraxellaceae > Moraxella > Moraxella sp. CTOTU47579. Next base: position 25,564 of record NZ_DALZOJ010000018.1, on the reverse strand, counting down.
TGGTAAACTTTTCACCAAACTTTGAAAACTGCATGATTGCCCCTTTAATTTTGCCAAGCTATCTGCGTATTATAACAGGATGCCAGTGCCGTTGCCCGTTTTGACTTAGCTGTACAGCCACCATCAGGATACCCCAGCATGAAACCGCATTTACCCAAACTTAAAGGCTATAGCCACACTTGGCAAACCACCTTGATGGTGATGTTGATGGTACTGGTGAGCGTGGCGTTGTCGCTGTGGTTTTTTTGGCGCAGTCTGTATTTACCAGAGCTACAAAACCATGCAACTTATCTTGCCAATCAGCTGTTGATGATTGATAAAGCGGATAAAGATTTTAAAAACAATCCCGAGCTTAAAAATTGGATTATTGATGCCTCGCATATTAACGTGATTACTGACCCACAACAGATACCTTCTTTTCAAGAAAAAACCTTGGTAGATTATTTTACCCAGCGGATGGCAACACAGATGGAAACCGTGATGCAGCGTCCTGTATCGGTCAATTTTAAATTCAAACCCGTGCCGATTTTGTATATTCAAGACAGTGCGCATCCGGATGTTTGGCTGCAAGAGCCTGTCAAGTTTTATGCCAAATATAGCCCAACGTCGATTTATTTTTTCTTATTGGGGATCCCGCTTGCCACGTTGCTGACTATTTTGTTTTTGGTAAGACAATTAAATCGCCCGCTCAAACGCCTACAAAAAGTGGCAATTGATTACATCACCCTTGGGCACGCCAACAATTTGGCGACCAATGAAGGCTCAACAGAGATTCGTCAGGTGAATTTGGCATTTAACCGACTGTTTCATAACCTGATCCAAACCCAAAAAGAACGCAATATTATGCTCGCTGGTATTTCCCATGATTTGCGCACGCCACTGACGCGGATGCGACTCACAGCTGAGATGCTACCCGATGAGTTTTTGCGGGAAGGGTTGGTGTATGATATTGAGGACATGGACGCGATTTTGGAGCAGTTTATTTCATTTATGAAAGATGGCTCAGATGAAGCGGTACGATTGACCAATATGCGTCCCATCATTAACGAGATTGTGGTGCAGTTTGCCCCTACCCCATTTATTATCGATATCCAAGACGATTTGCCTAGTGTGCCATTACGACCCTTATCCATCAAACGTCTCATTGTTAATTTGGTCAATAATGCTTGTCGCTATGGTCAGCCGCCGATTCATATTGAGATTGGCATTGATGATGATCTACAGCCTACTGAGCAAGTGGTCACCGATGAAACCCTAACGCCAGAGATAACCTCTAGACAAAAATACTTAACCATTAAAGTTAGCGATGAAGGGCAAGGCGTTGCCGAAGATCAGCTTGAGCGGATTATGCAGCCGTTTGAGCGGGGCGAAACGGCACGTACCACGCAAGGGAGTGGGCTTGGGCTTGCGATTGTAAGCCGCATTACTCACCTGCACAATGGTAGCGTCATCGCTCGTAATCAGCCCAATGGCGGCGGCTTAGAAGTGGTGGTGAATATTCCGATTATAGAATAAAGCTGACAGAAGACTAATTGGTTACTTAATAGGTTAGGCTAACCATGATTCTTTAGTAACTTTGGTTTTGATAACTTTGGTTAAGGTAGCCATTTTTACTTTTTAGTACCAATCATGGGGGGTAATTCATTTGACACATTGGTGGCTGTGACAGGGTGAACCAATGCTGCACGCGCCTGTGAGACGGACTGGCTTTCAGTAGGTTTGCGCAAAAAACTATAATAACCAAAAACCGCCATGTTGAGTGCCACCAAGGCTAAAAATAAGTAACGCATGCCATCCTCGCTTGTGATGATTTCGCTCATCGGTTAATTGATGTGCGCAAATTTCGCTAAACCATTGAGTTACTCACTAAAATTTAGCCCAGTCTGAGCAAATTTGCAAGCATCACTGGTAACGAGCTTATGACCCTTGCACTTGCGTGTATTTTTTCTCGCTACTTTTTTGGGTAATTTCATCGGCTTCAATACTTGACGCTAGCTGGCTTTTCGGCCAAGTCATGATAAATCGCGCCCCACCCAAGGTAGGGCTTTCATCCACTGACATGCGACCATTAAACCAAAACGCAATTCGAGACACGATTGATAAGCCGAGACCATAACCACCCGAGGCACGGGTACGACTATCATCCAGACGCGCAAACGGGATAAAGACTTTTTCACGGTCTTTTTCTGGAATACCCTGTCCATCATCTTCCACACTGATAAAAGCTTCGTTTTTTTCTAAGCCGGCTGAGATGATAATAGTGCTTTCGGCATACCGGGTGGCATTACCTGCCAAGTTTTGCAACACGCGGTGTAAATAGCGTCTATCGGCTTGTGCAAACGCACCTTTTTGCACCTTACCTACTTTGACGGTGACAGGTTTACCAAGCGCATTGGTCTCGCGGACAATCTGCGAAACGAGTTCTTGCAAATCGACATCTTCCCAGTCCATTTTAGGTGAGCCTTCTTCAAGCTTGGCATAGGTCAAAATTTCATCAATCAAGCCATTGAGCGATTCGATATCTTGGTCGATATAATCACGCTGACTCATCCGATCGTCATAATCATCAGTATCAGCCAGCATATCCACAGCAAAGCGAATACGTGCTACTGGGGTACGCAGCTCATGGGATACTGCACGAGTCAACTCGCGCTGCGATTCAATCAAACGGCGGATGTGCTCAGTCATACTATTAAAGGTTGCCGCTAGATGGGCAATTTCATCTTCGCCCACGACTTTTACTTTGGTATTGAGCTTACCTTCGCGCACTTTGGTGATACCGCTTTGAATGAGCTGCAGTTTACGCTCTAATGGGAAAATCAGCGCATACACCCCTAGACTGATTAAGAACATACTAATGAGCGTGATACTAATAATCAGATTAAGCGGAAACCAGTTAAACAGTGGAATGGGTCCCAAATCCACCACAGTATCTTGGAGTTCAGTCGGCGCTAGTACCCGAATCGATGAATTCTCTACACTGGTATTGTCACGGAACATAATCACGATATCTTTGCGATACAGTCGCGCTTTTTGGTCGGTATCAAGTTGCAGTTTATTAACGGATTGCAAGGTGAGCTTAAAAGGGAAAAATTTTTGAATTTGTTGCAAGCGTTGCTGTTTTTCTGCCAAGGTGCGATAGTAAGACAAATCATCGAGCAGCAACACGCCTATCCCTTTAATTTGTTGCTCATTGAGTTTATTGACGCTGACATGCAAGACGTTGTTCTCACCCGATACTTTATGATAAATCTCTGCGGTATTGGTATCGCCATTAAAACGTACTACGGCTTGTTGTTTGTTGAGTCGATTAATTTCGCTGGTTTTAAAATCCGCTTTTGAGGTCGGTTCGATTTCAAACTTAGTATCAAATAAGGTACTGACATCAGAGAGCCAAAAATTACGCTCTTGCGCCGTTACTTGGCGCGACAACCCTGAGTCAATGAGATAAAATGCCGCTGATGCCATATCCTCGCGATAAGTCTGTACGCGCTCTGCGTTGATAGTGGTGATAAGCAATTGCGCAAACAACGCAACTAACAAACAGATAAGTAACAGACCTGCATAAATCCGCAGAAAGATGGATTGGTTTAAGGACGATAATAGTGGCATAAAAATCTAGGGTTAAGGTCGAAAAATAATAGCCGTATTATTACCTAGCAAAATTAATATTACAATGTAAAATTCATGAAGCGATTGTCTAGTAACGTAGCAAATTGTTGTGCTAAATCTACCAGTTGCTAGGTAGCAAAGTTACCAGTGATAGCGATAAAAAAAGCCAGCCTGATGCTGACTTTTTTCAATACTGTGTTTATCAATACTATGTTAGTTTTCTTTGACAAACAGATAGCCTTTACTGCGAACGGTTTTGATACGTTTTGGGTTTTCTGGATCATCACCAATTTTTGGACGGATACGAGAAATACGTACATCAATCGAGCGGTCTTGACCATCATACTCGATACCACGCAGACGTTCAAAAATGTCTTCACGCGATAAGATACGACCTGCATTTGATGCCAACAACCACAATAAATCATATTCTGCACTGGTAAAGTCAACAAGCTCATCGTTCAAAGTAACCGAACGACCGCCGTTATCAATAACCAAATCACCAAATTCAAGGCGCTGCGGCACTTCATCAGTTGGCGCGGTATCAGAGCGGCGCAATAGCGCACGAATGCGCGCTAATAACACACGCGGCTGAACGGGTTTTGCCACGTAGTCATCCGCACCCATTTCTAGACCTAATACTTGGTCCATATCTTCGGTACGCGCGGTTAGCATTAAGATAGGGTTATGAAAATGAGGACGTACTTCACGGCATACCGTCAAACCGTCACTACCTGGCAACATCACATCAAGCACCACCATATCAGGCTGCTCAGCCACGATACGACGAATCGCACGGTTACCATCAGTTTCAATTGCCACATCTAGACCATTTTTACGCAAATAATCTTGGGTCAAGGTTGCAAGACGCTCATCATCCTCTACAATCAATACGCGGGGTATCAACTCTTCTTCTGACATAATTTCCTCCAAAAAATTTTATACATACTCTTAATACTTATATCAGAATATATCTTTATTTATCTATCAGCAATAGGTAATGAAAGTTTACGCATTACCTGTACTACTACAATATAATTGAATTAATTTAGCGAAAAAATAGCCAATTTAATATTGTTAAAACGTAACTAAACATAAAAAAAGTATAAATACCACATATAATAAGATGCAAAAGCATACGATATAAGGTTATCTATTCAATAACTGATAAAAATTTTTTGCTAGCTTTGGTTTAAAAGATAATTAGTAAAATTTTAATCGCTCTTTTTTTAAGCATTTATATCTTTAAGCACCCATAAAAAAAACAGTGGTCATAGCCACTGTCTTTAAACATAGTACCATCAAAATTAGGCACGGTTTTTGAATTTTTGTAAGGTTTGCAATTGTGCCAAAGATTCTGCCAATGCTGCCAAAGCCGCAGAGGTGTCGATATCGGCTTTTTGATTTTGCAAGCTTTGTTCTGCATGACGACGTGCTTCCAAAATTTTGGCTTCATCTAAGTCATTTGCACGTACTGCTGTATCTGCCAATACCGTCACTAAATGCGGTTGTACTTCTAAAACACCACCTGATACATACACCATTTCATCATTGCCATTGCTGGTTTTGATCTGCATGGTGCCCGGCTTTAATAGCGTAATAAAAGGAATATGTCCTGGCAAAATACCGACTTCACCTTCTACCCCAGTAGCAATTAACATACTAATCTCACCAGAGTAGATAGTTTCTTTCGCACTGACGACATTACATTGTAAAGTTGCCACAGTTCTCTCCTATGGTATTGCAAAATTAGGTTGATAAAACCCTGTTACTTTATTTTAAACTAACAGGGTTTGATTGAGAAATTAGCCGCGTAGTTTTTCTGCTGCAGCAACCACTTCTTCAATACCACCTTTCATGTAGAATGCTTGTTCTGGCAAGTCATCATACTCACCATTCAAGATTGCTTTAAAGCTTTGAATGGTTTCACGGATTGGTACGTATTTCCCTGGTGAGCCAGTGAATACCTCTGCAACGTGGAAAGGTTGTGACAAGAAACGTTGGATTTTACGTGCACGGTATACCACTAATTTATCATCTTCTGATAATTCGTCCATACCCAAAATCGCAATAATGTCTTTCAACTCTTTAAAGCGTTGTAACACTTCTTGGACACCACGAGCAACAGCATAGTGCTCTTCACCAATGACTAGTGGGTCTAACTGACGCGACGTTGAGTCGAGTGGGTCAACCGCTGGATAAATACCTTGTGAGGCAATATCACGGCTCAATACCACTGTTGCATCTAAGTGAGCAAATGTTGTCGCAGGTGATGGGTCAGTCAAGTCATCGGCAGGAACATATACTGCTTGAACAGAAGTAATAGAACCTGATTGGGTTGAAGTAATACGTTCTTGTAATACACCCATCTCTTCTGCAAGTGTTGGCTGATACCCTACCGCAGATGGCATACGACCTAACAATGCTGATACTTCGGTACCCGCTAGTGTATAACGATAAATATTGTCAACGAACAATAATACGTCACGACCTTTACCGTTTTCATCTTTTTCGTCACGGAAGTATTCCGCCATGGTCAAACCTGTCAAGGCAACACGTAAACGGTTTCCTGGTGGCTCATTCATCTGACCATACACCATCGCAACTTTATCAAGTACGTTTGAGTCTTTCATCTCGTGGTAGAAGTCATTACCTTCACGAGTACGCTCACCTACACCAGCAAATACAGATAAACCTGAGTGTGCTTTTGCGATGTTATTGATAAGTTCCATCATGTTAACGGTTTTACCAACACCTGCGCCACCGAACAGACCGACTTTACCACCTTTAGCAAATGGGCATAGTAAGTCAATTACTTTAATACCCGTTTCTAAAAGTTCAGTAGAGTTTGATTGTTCATCATAGCTTGGCGCTTCACGGTGAATAGCCCAAGTGTTGCTATGCTCTACCGGACCTGCTTCGTCAATTGGACGTCCTAAAACGTCCATGATACGACCTAGGGTACCTTTACCCACAGGTACAGAGATTGGTGCGCCAGTATTGCTAACTGGTAAACCACGTTTTAGACCTTCAGTAGAACCCATGGCAATAGTACGTACGATACCATCACCCAATTGTTGTTGTACTTCTAATGTAGTTTCTGTGCCTTCAACTTTTAAGGCATCATAAATTCTTGGTACGCTTTGACGGTCAAATTCAACGTCAATAACCGCGCCAATAATCTGTACAATACGACCGCTACTCATTACGCTCTCCTTGAATGTAGGTCAATTATGAAACAGCAGCAGCACCGCCAACGATTTCCGAAATTTCTCGGGTAATCGCCGCTTGACGCAGCTTGTTGTAAACCAATTGTAATTCGTTAATTAAGTTACCTGCGTTATCCGTTGCTGCTTTCATAGCAACCATACGTGCAGACTGTTCAGAAGCAATATTTTCTACCACACCTTGATAGACGATTGATTCAACATAACGTCCCATCAAACCATCAAGCAGCTCTTTGGTAGTTGGCTCATAGATGTAATCCCAGCTGTGTTCACGATTTGCCATCGTTTCATCAACCAAAGACTCAGCCGCAATCGGTACTAAGCGTTGCACACTGGGATTTTGGGTCATGGCATTCACAAATTCGTTATATACCATGTAAATCTCATCAATTTCGCCACGATTATACGCATCAAGCATTACTTGAACTGGCACACTAAGTTGCTCAAAGCTTGGGTTATCACCATAGTGAGCTTCCGCAGCAATCACCGTACCACCGAATGTTTTAAAGAAGCTCACGCCTTTTTGACCAATCACCGCAAAGCGCGTTTCAACCGATTGGCTTTTTTGTTGTTTGACATGCTGCATCAATTTTTTGAATAAGTTGATATTCAAACCACCTGCAAGACCACGGTCAGAACTGACTACAATATAGCCAACACGATTAACCGCACGAGGCACTAGATAAGGATGTTTGTAGTCTGGTGAAGCTTTAACTAGATGAGAAACCACTCGACGCATGCTATCAGCATAAGGACGACCTAGTTGCATACGTTCTTGGGCACGTCGCATCTTACTCGCTGCAACCATTTGCATGGCACGAGTAATTTTCTGGGTACTTTTAATACTAGCAACTTTTGCTCGAATTTCTTTTAAACTTGCCATAAATAATCCATACAGCCATGTTTAGTTTCAGTCCACGCCCATTGATATAACATGGACGAAATTTGGAAAAATGAACAAAGTAATCATAACCCCTTTGTTCATTTATTCTATGACAATGCAGTTCTAAAATTTCACTAAATCTTAGAAAGAGTGATTTTGCTTATAGTTTTCAATCGCTGATTTGAATTGGTTTGCGATATCATCATTATAGTTGGCAGTGTTATCAATGTCTGCCATAAAATCACCATGTTGGTCACGTAGGTAACGTAACAAACCTGCTTCAAATGCACCCACTTTGTTCACTGGGACATCAGCTAGATAGCCTTCGTTAGAAGCATAAATTACCGCAGCTTGTTCAGCGATGCTCATTGGTGCGTATTGATTTTGTTTCATCAATTCAGTCACACGTTGACCATGGTCAAGCTGTTTACGGGTCGCGTCATCTAAGTCAGAAGCAAACTGTGCAAAAGCTGCCAATTCACGATACTGTGCCAATGCGGTACGGATACCACCTGACAATTTTTTGATGATTTTAGTTTGCGCTGCACCACCCACACGAGAAACTGAAATACCCGCATTCACCGCTGGACGGATACCTGAGTTAAACAAGCTTGACTCTAGGAAGATCTGGCCGTCAGTGATTGAAATCACGTTGGTTGGTACGAATGCTGATACGTCACCTGCTTGGGTTTCGATAATTGGCAAGGCAGTTAATGAACCTGTTTTACCTGTTACAGCACCGTTGGTGAATTTTTCTACATACTCAGCGTTTACGCGTGAAGCGCGCTCTAATAGGCGTGAGTGAAGGTAGAATACGTCACCTGGGTAAGCTTCACGTCCTGGTGGACGACGTAAAAGCAATGAAATTTGACGATAGGCTACGGCTTGTTTTGATAAGTCATCATAAATGATAAGTGCATCTTCACCGCGGTCCCGGAAGTATTCACCCATAGTACAACCAGAGTATGGCGCGATGTACTGCAGCGCTGCAGGTTCAGAAGCAGATGCAACCACAACCGTTGTATAAGCTAGTGCGCCTGTTTCTTCTAGTTTACGTACCACGTTTGCGATGGTTGAACGTTTTTGACCAACGGCTACGTACACACATTTAATGCCCGAGTGTTTCTGCGCGATGATCGCATCGATTGCCATGGCTGTTTTACCAGTTTGGCGGTCACCAATGATAAGCTCACGTTGACCACGTCCGATTGGAATCATGGTATCAACGGCTTTATAACCTGTCATTACTGGCTCATCAACTGACTGACGGTCGATAACGCCTGGGGCGATTTTTTCAACTTTATCCGTCAACTTGGCGTTAATTGGGCCTTTACCATCGATAGGATTACCCAGTGCATCTACCACACGACCTAAAAGCTCGGGTCCAACTGGTACTTCTAAAATACGACCAGTACAGTAAGCTTTTTGTCCTTCTTGGAGGTTTAAGTATTCACCTAGAACAACCGCGCCGACTGAGTCTTGTTCAAGGTTTAGCGCCATACCATATACGCCACCTTCAAACTCAATCATTTCGCCGTACATGGCATCTTCAAGACCATGAATCTGTACGATACCGTCAGATACCATGACAATAGTGCCTTCGTTCTTTGCTGTGGCACCCGCAGTCAGGTCTTGAATTCGCTGCTTAATCAGATTACTGATTTCCGCTGGATTCAATTGTTGCATTGCACTGTTCCTTAAATTTTACTGACTAGAATCAATTTTGTTGAAATTTATGCCGTCAGCTGTGTTTTTAACTGTTTTAATTTGCCACGTACAGAGTCATCGATTACTTTGTCACCGACCTTAATCGTCACACCTGCAATTAGGGCAGGGTCTACATTGACATGTAGTACGACCTTAGCGCCTAGGGAGGTGGCAAGTCGGTGTTCAATGAGTTGCTCTTGCACTTGCGTTAATGGATATGCCGACGTGACATACGCATGAACTTCTTTTGCATCAGCGGCTTTTAATAAACCAAAACGCTCATTGATACTGGGTAATAATGCCAAACGATCTTGCTCTGCAAGTTGCGTCAAAAAATTAACAAAAGCATTGGAATCTGCTTGTGCCCCACCCTCAATAGCGGTGCTTAAAGTTTTAAACACGGTATTGCTATCTTCAGGTGAACTTTGGTTATAAAGGTCTTTTAAAGTAGCGACTTTAGCTTGTGCAGCAACTGCTGGATTATTGATATAATCGGCAAATGCTTTATCACTAACGATGGCATTCATCACGTTTAAGTAATCTTGCCACTCATTGACAGCGTGATGCTCTTTAGCATAATCAAATGCTGCTTTTGCATAGGGTCTTGCTAAGGTTGATAAATCAGCCATCATATCCTCACTGTACGGTTGCTACTTATAACTTGGCTGCCAATTGGTTTAACATATTGGCATGAGTTTCTGGATTGACCTTTTCTTGTAAGATTTTTTCGGCACCGAGTACGGCAAGTTCTGCAACCTGCGCGCGTAAACCTTCACGGGCTTTATTAATTTCTTGATCAATTGCTTCACGCGCTTGTTGACGAATACGTTCGCCTTCCACTTGTGCTTGCACTCTGGCATCTTCAATCATTTGATTGGCGCTTTTGTTCGCTTGGTCAATGAGTGAAGCGGCTTTTGCTTTTGCTGCGATAAGCTCTTGCTCTGCAGCTTGTGATGCAGTTGCTAAGTCTGCTTTGGCTTTTTCGGCAGCATTTAGGCCATCTGCGATTTTACGTTGGCGATCCGAAATAGCAGCAACCAAAGGCGGCCACACAAACTTCATGCAAAACATCACGAAGATGGCGAATGCAATCGATTGTCCAATTAGGGTTGCATTGATATTCACTTAGAATCCCTCGTTAATTAAGTTTCTTCAATCCTTGTCCACATAAGATGATGTGGACATTGTACTGATAGTGTACCTATTAACCTGCTAAAGGATTTGCGAATAACAATAACATTGCAATACCAACACCGATCATCGGTACGGCGTCAAGAAGACCTGCCACGATGAACATACGAGTTTGCAATTGTGAACCTAGTTCTGGTTGACGAGCGACGCCCTCTAAGAATTTGCCACCTAAGATTGCAAAGCCAATACCTGTGCCTAGTGCACCTAAACCGATTAGCAAAGCAACGGCAAGAACGGTCATACCTTCTAGAGTCATTGATGTATCCTCATTACTGTTTTGAAATTAATGTTCAGTTTGTGATGCAAGGCTAAGATAGACAATGGTTAGCATCATGAAAACGAACGCTTGCAAAGTGATTACTAAAATGTGGAAGATTGCCCACGGTACTGATAACACCCATTGAATCCAAAATGGCATAAGGGCGATTAACACAAAAATTAATTCACCTGCATACATGTTACCGAATAGTCGTAAGCCAAGTGAGATAGGTTTTGCGATTAGAGTTACAAACTCTAGGATAAAGTTCACTGGAATCAATAAGATTTTAGCGATTGGGTTTTTTGCGCTAAATGGATGAAGGGTTAATTCACCAATAAAACCGCCAAAACCTTTTTCTTTAATACTATAAAAAATGATCAGTGCAAATACTGAGAACGACATACCAAGCGTCACATTTGGGTCAGTACTTGGTACGACTTTCATGTAAACATGGTGTGGGTTATGTCCTAGCAAACCACCAATTTTTTGTGCAATTACAGGCAAATAATCAACTGGCAGAAGATCCATGAAGTTCATCAAGAAAATCCACACAAAAATTGTCAATGCCAATGGCGCAATAACTTTTGATGTGCCATGATAAGTATCACGAACGTTACTATCAACAAACTCCACAATCATTTCAATAAAAGCTTGCATTTTGCCGGGTACACCCGAGGTTGCTTTTTTTGCCACCATATAAAAAATGGCACAAAAAAGCACCCCTAAACCAATCGACCACAGCATTGAGTCTAAATGAATCGCATTGAAACCCATTTCAGAAGCTTGCTGTTTGGTTTCGGCAACTATCCAACCTTCTGTTGGGTGATTACCGAAAGTCCAGTTTGTCAAGTGGTGATTGATATACTCATTTGAAGTAATTTCTGCGTTTGCTTCTGCCATAATCTTAACTTCTTTTTTATATTGAGCCGATAATAGAGGGAGTTAGCGTCAGATATTTCGTCTAATCACAAAAATTTGTAACTTAACACTATAATCGTATCTAACTGAGCTGATGATACTCAATGAGAAGTGCAAACATGACGTCAAAGGCACATCGAGGCGTTTAAGCAATCTGCTTAACTAAGGTGATGAACCGTGAATAAACAACTTGTTTATCAACGTAATAATATAGGCTATCGACCTACTGTGTTTTGCTTGACTCAAATAAGTGGGTCATCAGTAAAACATATATGCAATTGCTTGAAAACTAATTCTTTTTAGCCAATTAGCGCTGAGCAATCGCACCTTCAAAAAATTTTCACTATATTAATTCAACTGTTACCTTTTTGTAAAGGATTAAATAGATTTATTTGTGATTTAGTTTAGGTTATTTCCAGGATTACGAGATAAATGTAAAAGGCCTTTTTTTACCAAGGATTTCGGTAAGTGATAATGAGGTAACTCATTTGCAAAATTAAGTAGCCCGCGAATACCGCAATGGCATTTAGCGGTTTTAACAGCAGAAAAATCAGTGCAAATCCAATAATGGTCAACACCCACTTTGCCATATGCGCTTGATAAAAACGATGAACAATTTGACGACGCTGCTGATAGCCCGATTTGCTCAAGGAAATTTTAGCAAAGATGATTTGGCTCACCCACCCTAACACACTACCGGCTAGCAAATTTTTACTCACGGTATACTGGCTATTGCCTTGCCAAACATCCAACGCAACACCGATAGCAACCAGCCCAAGTATCAGCCACGACTGCTTGTTGATAGATTGTTGGATAGACTGTGGGTCAAATGGCTTGGCAGGTTTTGACATAGCAAAATAACGGCTAGCTGATTATGGGCAGGAATGATAAAAGTAGTATAGCAGAATCTTGATTAAAAATTTGGCTAAAGGTTGTTTTATCTATGCTGATGTTAATCGCCAGTCATTATGAATAGTGTATTGTTAGACTTGTTATATTGACGGGTAGTTTTATAGCTGAATCGCTAATTTCTCAGACAAATTATGCGGTTTTCATGCTAAAGTAATTTGATAGTTATTGATGATTTTATTGATATGCCCCAACCTTCTATACAATCAGCTGGAAATTCTATTCAATCAGCCCATAGTCAATCAACCAATAGTTACGACGTAAATTGTCGCCACCTATCTATGTCTATGCCACAAATGACGCCTGAGCAGGTTGAAGCACAGATTGCTCAGATAAAACAAGATTGCCAAGCGCAAGGTTTACGTTTTACTGCGCTGCGAGAGCAAGTGTATCGTTTGATTTTACTTGCCGCGCAGCCCATTGGGGCGTATGAATTATTGGATTTACTGCAATCAGCGAGCGAAAAAGTCGTCGCACCGCCAACTGTATATCGTAGTTTGGAGTTTTTGCTCAGGCATGGCTTGGTTCACCAATTAAATTCCAGTAAGGCATTTTTTGCTTGCTCTCAGCCCACCGATCGCCATGTTGCCGCTTTTTTGGTCTGTCGATGCTGTGGCGAGGTACAAGAGTTTAGCCACCCATCTATCCAAACCATGCTAACTGAAGTTGATCAGTCGACCAATTTTGCCACTCAGTCAAGCATTATTGAGCTTTCAGGTGTTTGTCAGCGCTGCCAATAGTCACCTTTTTTTATTGAATGCTTAGAATGAGACTATGCCAACAATTATTTTGCTATTGTGTTTGTCAATTATGAGCATTTGTGATATAAAACATGCCTTATTTAATTAACCGTTGTTTGATAAAGTTATACTGCCACGATTACCGTCATTATTCTAAGGATAACTGAGTGACGTTACTGCCAAGTTCGATATCACAACACCACGCTGATTACTTTTCAATCATTGAATTAAGTGATCTGCATCTTTTTAATGACCCTAATAAGTTAATGAATGGCGTTAATACCACAGACACATTTGAGTCGGTATTATCCTTGGTCCGACAACAGCGCAATGATGTTGATTTATTGGTACTGACAGGGGATTTATGTCATGAACCCACCCCACAAAATTATGACCGTTTATTTGCAGCCTTAGACGACATCAATATTCCTTTTGTAGCTATCCCGGGCAATCATGATGTGACCCTAGAGCTGGATAATCATCTACCTTTTGCCCAGCGCCGTCATTTGCCAGTCAAAGCAGATACTCGCCTGCAAAAATGCTATAGTATTGCCACCGATTATTGGGACTTATTGTTATTAGACTCCTCTTGTGAGGGACACAGTCATGGCAAAATTGACGAGCAGACATTGCGGTGGCTGGCGCAACAGTTAGCGAACGCCAGTCGCCCTTGTGCAATTTTTTGTCATCATCCGATGGTCTTAATCGATTCAACATGGCTTGATAAATACACCTTAATCAATGCGGAACGTTTTTGGGAAGTCGTAATGCCGTATCTAGACCGCATTAAAGCTATATTTGTCGGTCATATTCACCAAGAAATGCATAAGATTAACTACGGGACATCGGTATTCGGCTGCCCATCGACCAGTCTACAGTTTAAGCCCTTGTGTAAAGACTATACCATTGACGAAATTGCGCCTGGTTTACGTTGGATAAATTTATATAACAATGGGTTACTTGCAACTGGTATCAAAAGAACAGATACTATCTGACTAATTTTTCATGGTTGTTGAACTTATGTTCATAAACTTAATGTCGTGAAAGTTTGGTTAGCTTGTTTATTAAGGTTTTAGCGTTTATTTTAGTTTGATTTCATATACTGGCGAATTGCAGTGTTTAAAGCGTTAATAACGCGATGTCATTGGCTTAAGTGCTGAACTCGTAATGAAATTGTAAACTTAAAATTGTATCACTATCGGTTTTTAAAGGAATTAGCTATGGCATCTGCCCAAAATGAACGTGAATTAAGCTTTACCCCATATCAGCCAGCGGCTGAAGAAGAATATATGAATGACGCACAACTTGCGCATTTTAGAAAAATTTTATTAGATTGGAAAGAGCAGTTAATTAGCGAAGCTGAATCAACCAAATCTTATATTCAAGATGAATCAACGGCAATGCCTGATATTAATGACCGCGCCACCCAAGAAGAAGAGTTTGCGTTGGCACTGCGCACGCGTGACCGTGAGCGTAAACTGATTCGCAAGATTGATAAATCGATTGCCGAGATTGACAGTGGCGATTACGGTTTTTGTGAGACTTGCGGTGTGGAGATTGGTGTGCGTCGTTTAGAAGCCCGTCCAACGGCAACCCAATGTATCGATTGCAAAACCTTATCAGAGATTAAAGAAAAACAAGCATGGGGTCATGCTTAATTTATCACCGTCTCCTGTTATTGGACGCTTTGCTCCCTCTCCGACGGGAGCTTTGCATTTGGGGTCACTGGTGACGGCTATTGCCAGTTACTGTATCGCCAAGCAAGCGCAAGGCAAGTGGCTGGTACGCATTGAAGATACTGATACTGAGCGCTGTCATCCAAGATTTAGCAATTTGATTTTAGCAGATTTGGAGCGATTAGGTTTGCACTGGGATGGTAACATTCGCTACCAGTCGCAACACCTAGACACATATCACGCGTTATTGGATGAGAAGCTAAAAGCTTTAAGTTATGGCTGTGATTGCAGTCGTAAATCCCTGCAAACTTATCAACTCGCCCATCCCAACACCCAATACACCTATCCTAGAATCTGTGTCCATAAGCGGCTATCACGCGATCATGCCATTCGCTTAGTGATGCCAGATAACCCAATGCTTTTTTTCGATCAGCTGCAAGGGGTGATTTCAGGCAATCCGCAACGAGAACAGGGTGATATTGTGGTCAGAAGGCGGCGTATTGGGCGGTCTTTCTCAAATACGCCAACCGCCAGCAAAGGCATGATTAATTATATGCTTGCGGTAGTAATTGATGACGCGCAACAGAGTGTCAATCAAATCGTGCGAGGTCTGGATATATTACCATTGACGATACCGCAAATGGTCATCGCGGATTATTTAAAATTTCCCCCTAACCAACACTACTATCACTTACCCATTTTGGTGAATGCACAAGGGCAAAAGCTGTCTAAACAAACGCTTGCAGAGCCGATTCAATTCTACCCCGCACCCCAACTTATTAAGACCGCACTGCAATTATTACAACAGCCACCGGTTGATATGGATAAACCAACCACCATGCTCGAGCAGGCGGTTTGCCAATGGAATCATACGCCGCTGCAAGGCAAACAGCGTATTAAAGTCGATAGCTTACAAAATCTTTTGGCAACCTGTTAATAATAACGACATTGATTGGCAGGAATCGTTGGGCTTTCTTTGATAATTCGCATCAACAATCCGACGATAATGAGATTAACCACCATAGAAGAACCCCCATAGCTAAAAAATGGCATAGTCAACCCTTTGGTAGGTAGCATGCCCATGGTCATGCCGGCGTTGACGAAAATTTGCCCAAAGAACAAAATACCAACCCCAAACGCAAAATAGCTTAAGCGTGTTTGGTGCCGTGCTAGCGCTTGGTAGCTAATGCGCATAACCGTAGTGACCAAAATAATTTGTAACACCAGTAAAAACGACACACCCACTAAGCCTAACTCTTCACCGGTAATCGCTAGTAAAAAGTCGGTATGCGCCTCCGGTAAATGGGAGAGTTTTTGGATACTTTCCCCATAGCCGACACCAAACCACTCACCGCGGGCAAAGGCTACAATACTGCGACCTAGCTGATAGTCACTATTTTTTAAGTCATCAAACGGATCTAAAAACGAGGTTACCCGTTTTAGTCGGTAACTTGCCCCCATAATCGCCATGGTGCCTGCCAAAAACATGGCGCCCATGATGATGAAAAACTGGCGCATGGGTAAGCCACCGACAAAAATCATCGCCGCAATACAGGTCGCAATAATCACCACCGAGCCGAAGTCAGGCTGCAACATGATAAATAAGATCAGCCCCATGGCTATCAGTGTTAGCCGCAAAAAGCCTTTCCAATGGTTGCGAATCTCTTCTGATCGGCGCACCAGATAATCTGAGGTGTACAAAATCATCAACAATTTTGCCAATTCAGAGGGCTGAAAGTTGATACCACCCAATTCAATCCAGCGTTTACTGCCGTTAATCACTGACCCACCGATTAGGGTATAAATAATCAGCAAAAGACAAGCCAGCAGCGCATACATAATAAAATCTAAGCGAAACGTCTTGCGAAGCGGGATAAAATATACCAGTAAACCAAGAACTGCACCGATTCCCATATACGCCAGTTGGTGATAAAAAAAGTAAAAATCACCCAGTTTTTTGGTTTGTGCAAAAGGTATTGATGCGGACGCCACCATCAACAGACTAAATACCATAATGGTTGCCACCGTGGTCAATAGCACCGAATTGATGGGCGGAATCCACTGCCGGCTTTTCTTAGTAGAAGCGATGTTAGCTGAGAGGGATGAAGAAAGTGACGAAGAAGTCGAATGGGGCGCGGGCATAACACAACCTAAATATTAAAAATACACTAGCGAATGATTATTGGGGTTTGACTAAGCGTTGAAAAACTTGTCCACGTTCCACATAGCCACTAAACTGATCAAAACTTGCACAAGCAGGTGATAGCAATAATACGCCTAAAGCGGGGAATGTTGGCTGGTCTTGCCAAGCTTGCTTGACCGCTTGTTCCAGGGTTTGGCATTTGGTTAACACAATCCCTGCAGGATTGTGAGCATCTAAACCGGCTGATGCCAAATCAGCCGCGATTTTATCGGCATCTTCACCGATAAAGTACACCACTTGCGCATAATCCATCAGGGGTTTTGCCAGTTCAGCAAAGTTTTGACCTTTACCTTGCCCACCCAAAATCACAGCGAGTTTTTTGCCTTTGGGTGCATATACTTTACCTAACCCCAAAATTGCCGCGATGGTCGAGCCAATGTTGGTGCCTTTGGAGTCGTCAAAACAATCAAGCTGATGGGTGGTCGTGATAAATTCACAGCGATGGGGCAGCCCGACAAAGTTTTTCAATGTCGTTAACATACTCTCTAACGGCAGACCTGCGAGCTCGCCAATTGCTAAGGCTGACAGCGCATTCATCAAGTTATGTTCGCCTTTGATCGGCACGTCTTTTTCATTGAGTAACCGCTCGCGACCCCGTGCTAGCCAGATTTCACCATCGCTATCTTTTATCAATCCGTACTGATTCATATCCGATGCATTACTACCAAAGCTAATGGTGGGCATATCATCGGCTACCAACGGGCGACTAAGCAAGTCCTCGCGGTTGACCACAATGGATTGCACGCCTTGGAATATTCGGTGTTTGGCTTGGTGATAGCCGAGCATATTGCCATGGCGATCTAGATGGTCAGGCGACATGTTAAGCACGGTGGCTACTTTAGCGGCCAAATTGGTGGTGGTCTGTAGTTGAAAGCTGGATAACTCAAGCACCGCCATCTGTATGGGCTCAAGTAGCAAATCAAGCGCGGGCGTTCCCAAGTTACCACCGACACCGACTTTTAACCCCGCATTTTTGACCATCTCGCCAACTAGGGTGGTGACGGTGCTTTTGGCATTAGAGCCGGTAATCGCAATAATCGGAATATCTCGCTGTTTAGCTACTTCATGGAACAATTGAATATCACTGACAATCGCGATTTTTTTCGCACGTGCGCCATCAAACACTGGCAAATAAGGGTCGATACCAGGACTGATAATAATGCGATCTGCCACTGCCAACAGCTCGCCATCTAATGCGCCAAACTTGGTCACTATATCGGTTGGCAAATGCTCGGCAAGTTTGGGCAGACCTGCATCGGTGACAGCTACGGGGTAGCCAAGCGCGTGTAAATAGTTGACTGC
This sequence comes from Moraxella sp. CTOTU47579, assembly GCF_032004885.1. Lineage (NCBI taxonomy): Bacteria > Pseudomonadati > Pseudomonadota > Gammaproteobacteria > Moraxellales > Moraxellaceae > Moraxella > Moraxella sp. CTOTU47579. The sequence goes on along the minus strand of NZ_DALZOJ010000018.1, from coordinate 6,937 downwards.
CGACAAGCCTGATTTGCCAAGTCCAACCACCACTTGTAATCCATTGCCACGTTGAATCATGCTCGATGCTGATTGCATGCTTTGGTTGGTTGAAGCAGCTGAAACGGCTGATTGAGTGGCTGAGATTTGGCTCACGAGAATTCCTTGTAACACTTAAACTTATAATACTTAAACTTGTAGCACTTAAATAAGGGTACCGCTAACTAAGGCAATAACAATACTTTCCGCATAAGCTAAAAACGTTTTCTATCATACCATTTTATGACAAAAAGTTTTGCGATTAAATGTGAGTTTTCATGTTTTGTGGGGGCCGCAATAAAAGACGATTTAAATGCTGCGATTTTTGCGATGAAGATATACTTTTTATCTGTATTACCCAACAAATTTAACGATTTTAGTCAGTAAAATGCACTTTTTTGGTGCAATTATTTTGTTTTTATCGCTAATTATTAAAATAATTCTAAAAATTATCTACAAAATCGTTAATGGCACCCAAATAACCTTTTTGGTGCAATAACTGATTTACATTAGAGGAATTTTTATTTTTTGGTTATAATAAAATTAAGCTTTCTGTGTGATGGTCGCATTGAAACCACAAAAAAGTTTTTGCTTTATTTTCAATACGTTGTATTTTTTACCCCCTTAAAAATAGGACATTTATGAAAGTTGGCATAGCTTTTGAATTATCGAAACTACCATTTTCAACACGCTATACGAATGCTGTTTATGGTTAACCGTTATTAAGCCACTGCAGCAGATAGTAACTAACCCAACCATAAGCGGCACTTAAAAGGAAATTATTATGAAATTAATTACGGCTATCTTAAAACCGTTCAAACTAGATGATGTACGTGAGTCACTCTCTGAGATTGGTGTGCAAGGTATCACTGTTACCGAAGTAAAAGGTTTTGGCCGTCAAAAAGGTCATACTGAATTGTATCGTGGCGCTGAGTATGTGGTTGATTTCTTACCGAAGGTTAAGTTAGAAATTGCAGTGACTGACGAAATGGTTGATGCAGCGATTGAAGCTATCACTCGCGTGGCTAGCACGGGCAAAATCGGTGATGGCAAAATCTTTGTATCACCATTAGAACAAGTGATTCGTATCCGTACTGGCGAAACGGGCGCTAATGCTATCTAACACTATCATGACTGTCGTTGCCGCAGCGCTTGTTAAATTTTAAAGTCGACCATCCTTTAAACATTAACGCAGACTTATCAAGCCGCTTAACGACTATCTCAAATAATTTTAAGGGGGTTACGATGAATGCCGTCATTACAAGGGCAGCTTTTGCCAAATTTTCACAGCCACTAGTATCTACTAAATCAATTTTATCATTATTGTTGTTATCTCCATTGGGGGCTCATGCTGCTGACACGCCTACGCTAAATGCAGGCGACACCGCTTGGGTATTAATTTCTACCGCATTAGTGCTCCTAATGACTATTCCAGGGTTGGCGTTGTTTTACTCAGGCATGGTACGCAAAAAGAATATTTTAGGGACGATGGCGCACAGTTATGGTGCCACAGCGTTAGTATCTATTGTTTGGATTGTGTTGGGTTATTCACTGGCGTTTGGTAGCAGCGATTTTAATCAATTTATTGGCGGTTTTGATAATGCATTATTAGCTAATATCGGGCTGGGTGATTTAACGGGTACCGTGCCCACCCTGTTATTTGTCACTTTTCAAATGACCTTTGCCATTATCACTGTGGCAATCTTAGCAGGCTCGATTGCTGAACGTATCAAATTTAGTAGCTTCATGGTGTTTACTGCGCTTTGGGTATTATTGGTGTATGCACCGATTTGCCACTGGGTTTGGGGCGGCGGCTGGTTAATGGCAGATGGTGCGCTAGACTTTGCAGGCGGTACGGTCGTGCACATTAATGCCGGTGTAGCAGGTATTGTGTTAGCGGCTGTTTTAGGTAAACGCAATGGCTATAACCGTGACCCAATGGCACCTTCAAACTTGGCTTTAACCTTAATTGGTACGGGTTTGATTTGGGTAGGTTGGTTTGGCTTCAATGGCGGTAGTGCGTTGGCGGCAAATGCATTGGCAGGTAATGCGCTACTCGTCACGCAAGTAGCGGCAGCGGCAGGGGCATTGACTTGGTTTGCCATTGAAAAATTAGTGCGTGGTAAAGCCTCTGTATTGGGCGGTGCATCAGGCGCAGTAGCAGGTCTAGTCGGTATCACCCCAGCGGCAGGTTTTGTGACTGTAGCAGGCGCATTAGCGATTGGTATCATCACCTCATTGGTTTGCTTTTATGCAGTCAACTATCTGAAACGGCTGTTAAAAATCGATGATAGCTTGGATGCGTTTGGATTGCATGGCGTTGGTGGTATCGTCGGCGCCATATTGACAGGTGTCTTTGTGAGTCCTGCTATCACTGGCAAACCACTGGCTTTATCGACTATGGGTCAAGTGTGGGTACAGTTAGAAGGCGTGTTTGCGGTTATCATCTACTGCGCGATTGTGACTTTCATTATTGCCAAAGTGATTCAATTAACCATGGGCTTACGTGTCACTGATGAAGATGAATACACCGGTCTTGATTTAGCCGTACATGGCGAACGTATTGAATAGACAAAGAATAGTAAACATAGGCTGATTCAATCAGCCTATTTTTTTATATAATTATACTAAAAGAATCTACAAAACTTGCGATTGGACAGATAAAAAAGCTAGATAGTGATATCTAGCTTTTTTGAGATTTCAAATCAGTAGCGATTATTTAATTTTTTTCCAAGTTTGGCTGCCTTTGACTGGAACAGATAAAGTCAAGGTTGAACCGCTTAATGAAATATCTGCACCTAACCCAAAGCCCCAACGTGGGTCTTTGGCTTTACCTGAATATTTGCCATTACCCGCTGCTTTAACGCCTGTTAACACAGTTTTACCAACAAAAGATTTTGCTTTTTCAGTATTGCCCGCAACGATTTTACCGGTGAAAGTAGCACCTGTTTGTGAGATTTGAACTTGCGCTTTTGGTTGATTGTCTTCATAAGTTTGCCAGGTACCCACGATTGGATCGGCAGCCATAGCAGCAACACTTAAAGTAGAAAGAGCAACACCAACGCTGATTGATTTAAGAGAAATTTTCATAACAGTTCCTTCTGTAGCGCACTGCAAAAAAGTAAGGGAAGTGAGATGCAGTGCCATTGACAATCATTATAGCCAAAATGGTTTTGAGGTAAAGATATTTTTTGATACACAAAAGTTGCTAATAGTTTTCTACATCCTTACAGGGTAAAATTATCCATTTTTTTAATTTTAAGTTACTGATTTTTAAGTAATTATTTTTTGAAAAAATCCCAAAAGCGTAAACTGACTAATCAGTCATTTGTGTATAATTACCATTTTTAGGATTTAAATAGGCTGATTATCCATTCAAAAATGGTCAAGACTAAATTAACTAAGACTAATAAAATTTGCTGGTTATCAGGTTCTGATTTTGGCGTGTTTTTGTTTTTTGTAGCGCTCGAATAGTCATCGATAGGCAGCGACATTGCCGTTTTTTGTACCTTCCCTGACAACCCTGGCATGGCATCCACGCCTATTCTTACCGCAAGTTCATCCAGACTAATGATTTCCACTCGCTGACTATCATCATTAGGGACAAAATACACCCCTGCTTGTTGTAGACTTGGAATATAAATCGCTTTATACAGATGACTAGGTACTAATATATTGTTATTAATTTTCTTAACCCGATTACTGATAAAAGCCACCCCTGTCACCACGTAGATACGGTTGTGTTTGATTGCTAGATAACGGGTACGGGACTCAATGTCTCGCCAAGTGCTACGATTATTAACAGGATTTTGCGGTACAATGTTGGCAAGGCTAAAACTGTCATATTGTGACTCAAGCGTACTCATATCTGCATTCGGCGCTAGATGCCCACGATCATAAGGTACGTTACGATAATCAGCTAAATAGCCTTTAACCCGATTAGGCAGCTGACTTTCCTCGTGAAAATTATCAACCCTAGCTAGTTCACTCGCTTTTTCAATACGCGCTCGCGTCAAATACTCCGCTGACCACAAAGCGGTTTTACTGAGTGACGAATAGCCCACAGCAAAGCCATTTAGACATAGATAATAAATCTCAAGTGGTTGATTCGAGAGTGGCTGCGGACTTTGTTGGTTAGCATAGGTATTGCCGCATTGATTGAGGTGCTGTTTGCGATAATCTAAAGCGGTGCTTGAATGTGCCCATAAGGGCAATAAGGATAAAGCTATCACTACTAGCATCTGTGACAGTGATTTGTGGGAAAAACGCTGATGACAACTCATACGCTATAACTTACCAACTCTAGCCATCGATGAAAATTGATTAATTATACATGACATTTGGCATTATTTTGGGTAAAATAGGCGTCCGTTTTGCGATTACCTATATTTTGGAATTGCAACTCGATTGGAAACGTGGCTGAGTGGTCGAAAGCGCACGCCTGGAAAGTGTGTATACGTTAATAGCGTATCGAGGGTTCGAATCCCTCCGTTTCCGCCAAATAAATAAAAAGCTAGCTTATTATTAAGCTAGCTTTTTTGTTGCGGGGTTGATGAGTTATGCTAAATCACGCACATTAGGCTCACGATCCCATTCACGCGATTTGGCCTTCTCAATAAAGGTATCTATTTCCTTTAAAGCCACCACACTGGCATCTTTCTCAATGTGCTGAGGAATTAGAATAAATTCATCCGTCGCACCGCAATAAGCAATCGCTTTTAGATGGGCGTGCGCGTCTTTAAACCACGCAATCGCTTCACTCACTTTGGCTAATTTTTTCGCTTGCTCTGGCATAATGATACTAACGATTGCATCAAACAAGACAGAAGGAGAACCCGCCAATTGACCGTCAGCAGCAATGGTTTCACCATTGTTTAACGTAATACTAATTTTTGGCGCTACTATAAAGGGTGTTGCCTTGGCTGCGGTAATCGCCGCTTTATATTTTTCAAGCATTTCTGCATTTGAATCATCTGCGACTAAAATAGCAACTTTACGACCTTCAAGCGTTGGTTTAGCTTTGCCAATCAACTGTAAAGCTGGCGATAATGGCAAATCTTGCACCGGAACAGCCGGCTCAATCGGTTTCGGCACTGGTTTCATCCCTAACCCATCGGCCACGCGTTTACCCAATGTTTCATCAACCGTTAACAACTGCGCAACCATGCGTTCACGGATATAGGGTGTCTCAACTTTTGAAAGCTCAAACACAATCGCTGAAGCAATGTGCGCCTGCTCAATGGGGGTTTGACTACGATAGAACATACGTGGTTGACTATAAAAGTCTGCGAAGCTTTCTGCACGGATACGACCTTTAACGGTATCATTGCCTTGGCTTAAATCCTCAGCAAATGATTTAAAGCCTACTGCGGGATTTTCACGTGGTTTTTCTGGTTCCAAACTTTGTGGTTCATAAGCGACCCGACCTTTAGGAATTTGCATCTGCATATGACCATCACGCTGCATATTATGGAATGGGCATTTTGGTGCATTAATTGGCAACTGCGCAAAATTTGGTGAACCTAAACGCGACAGCTGGGTATCAAGATAACTAAATAAACGACCTTGTAGTAAGGGGTCATTACTAAAGTCGATACCGGGTACGATGTTTGCTGGACAGAAAGCCACTTGCTCTGTCTCAGCAAAGAAGTTATCGGGATAACGGTTTAATACCATCTTACCAACTACTTTGAGTGGTACCAATTCTTCTGGAATAAGTTTAGTAGCATCTAGATGGTCAAAAGCGAATTCATCCGCTTTTTCTTGGGTGAACAACTGAACAGCAAAATCCCAAATAACCTCATCACCTTGTTGTAATGCTTCAAATAAGTCACGACGATGATAATCAGGGTCAGCACCTGCCACTTTCACCGCTTCATCCCAAACATGCGATTGCAGTTCAAGACGTGGACGCCAGTGAAAACGTACAAACGTGCTTTCACCTTGGGCATTAATAAAGCGATAACTATGAATACCGAAGCCTTCAATCGTACGCAAGCTGCGTGGAATGCCGCGATCGCTCATTGCCCACAAGTAATTGTGCAATGTTTCTGGGCTCAATGAAATAAAATCATAAAAAGTATCATGCGCTGAGGCAGCTTGTGGAAAACCACGATCCGGTTCCATCTTGACAGCATGCACTAAATCTGGGAATTTAATAGCATCTTGAATAAAGAATACTGGGGTATTATTACCTACTAAATCCCAGTTTCCCTCTTTAGTATAAATTTTGACGGCAAAACCGCGAATATCACGCGGTGTATCAATCGATCCCGCACCACCGGCTACCGTTGAAAAACGAGCAAATAATGGGATTTGCTTGCCCACCTCTGTTAATACCTTAGCTGTGGTAAATTGCTCTAATGATTTGGTTAATTCAAAATAACCATGGGCTGCCGTACCACGAGCATGTACAACACGCTCAGGAATACGTTCATGGTCAAAATGGGTAATTTTCTCACGTAAAATAAAATCTTCCAGCAATGCAGGACCCCGGCGACCTGCCTTTAGCGAATTCTGATTATCTGCAATAACAATACCTTGCTGCGTAGTCAAATTGGTTGAATTATTATCAGCCTGCTGATGAGTTTCACCAGCATTGCCTTGCTGAATATTCATATTTGGCTCTGGTTTAACGGGCTTTTGTGTCATTTTTTATCCTAGATATTTAATTATATTTGTAATTTTTTAGAAAACATCAAATGTTCGCCTAAGGTTAAAAAAGGATCGACATTGATGTAATTAGTATATAGGATTCAAAAATTTACAGTGTGAAAATGCGTAAAGCTATGTAACAAGTAGGTTATTAATGCAGCATATATAAAAAGAATAAAATTAACATCTTAATACTGCATGTTATTTTGACAAAAAAACACCCCCTTTAAACGAATAAAGAGGGTGATTTGGAATAGGGAGCTGA